>CADBRB010000281.1 GCA_902796955.1 uncultured Ruminococcus sp. | reverse complement strand
TTGCATAAGCAAAAGCTCCAAAAGCTCTCTTCTGTTAAGATGTCTTAATTCTTTATCAGTCATTTTTCCTCCCAAATCACTAAAAACTCGGCTTTATCTGTAAATTTACGGATAAAGAAATACTAATTTTCAATAAAACCCTTTAACATCTGTTGCGCTAAATTTTGCATAACATCGTTGCCGTTATCAGAATACGTCAGTAGTACTGCATCCTACGCCTCGCTTAGCTAAATTTTACGATAAAATCTGTTTAAAGTATTTTAATGATAATTAGTATAAAAATCTGCACCGGTTATTGTAACATATTTTTCCTATATATTCAATAGCCATAATATATATATATATATATATCAATACTTTTCCGCAAAAAATACATTGTCCGAAAAATTATGCTCTCTAAAATGTACTTGTCTTAGAATCGACTTTATAAAGTACAGTAATATGCTTGTAAATTATACTTTATTGTCAATCTAAACATTGATAAACATTAGAAATCATGCGGTTTAGCGCACGTCATATGATAACACTTTTTCTATAAAAAGTCTATGCTTTTTTGACAAAAATGAACACTTTTGGCATAAATCTACGTTTTTGTCAAAAAATCACGTTTTTGACAACTATTGGGAGGCGAATTTAACCAAACGATTGCATTGTCCGCCGTCAAAATGTACCATTTTACAAGACTTTAATTGTGAATAATGCAATAAAATAAAAAATACGCTTTAAAAAATCAAAATTTATGGTACAATGATAATGGAGTTTTATCGAAAAGAGAGCATTGCTATCGGAGGTATAAGTAATGAATAAGATTTTAGTAGTTGACGATGAATACAGAATACGTGAGATAATTAAAAAATACGCAACCTACAGCGGCTATGACGTAACAGAGGCTGTTGACGGGCTTCAGGCTATATCGCTTTGCAACAGGAATGAGTACGATCTTATAATCATGGACGTTATGATGCCGGAGCTTGACGGCTTTTCAGCCTGCCGTGAAATACGCAAAAAGCGTGCTACGCCTATACTTATGCTTTCTGCAAAGGGTGAAGAATATGATAGGATACACGGCTTTGAGCTTGGTATTGACGACTATGTTGTAAAGCCGTTCTCACCCAAAGAGCTGATGATGCGTATAAACGCAATTATAAAGAGAACCGCAAAGCCAAAGCAGGAACAGAGCGTAGCGGTATTTAAGGCAAAGGGGCTCCAAATTGACTTTAACGCACATTCCGTAACTATAGACGGCAATCGTGTGGACATAACGCCTAAGGAATACGAGCTTTTATCCTATATGGTACAGAACAAGGGCGTTGCCCTTACAAGAGAAAAGCTGATAGAAAAGATATGGGGCAAGGATTTTGACGGTGACGACCGTACTCTTGATACGCACATAAAGCTGTTGCGTAAAAGGCTTGGCGATTACAGCTCCTGCATCTCTACGTTAAGGGGGGTAGGCTATCGCTTTGAAATCGACGAACAATAAATTGTCTGCTATCGTTGGTAAATTCAAAAATAATAAAATCAGCATACGTTGGAAGCTTGCGTTATATTTTCTGCTGTTCTCTATGGCGATGCTTATACTGCTGTGGATTTTCCAGTATTTTATTCTCACAGATGTATACGTTGAGATTAAGAAGAATGCAGTGCTTACATACGGAGATACGCTTACCGAGGAGCTGCCGGATAATATATATAAGTCCAGCTATCTTGAGAAAATCAGAAAAATCGGTGAAGAGAACGATATATATATAGCCATATTCGATGTTACCGACCCCGAAAACATACTTGAACGATATAGAATATCCGGTGTTATCGGCGCATATAAGCTCCACTCCGTCAGTGATGAAAAGCTTATGGAGTGTGCAAACATAGTACGTCAAAACGGCTCATCGGTCTTTTTTCTATATGAAAACGACAACGGAGAAACGGAGATTTCTCAGAACCAGTATTCCGGCTCGTCAGACGATATAAACCTTGTTTATGCCACAATCGCCATGACGCCCGGCGGAATAGATTACATGATAATGCTAAACTCGGTAATCACTCCGCTGGAGAGTATGATACAAACAATACTTATATTGCTCGTTTTTCTTACATTTATTTTGATAATAGTTTCTCTTATACTGTCCTTTTATGCTTCACGCATAATAGCCAGGCCGATAATAAGGATAAACAACGAGGCAAAGCATTTGAGCGACGGTAATTATAACGTTGAGTTCAACGGAGGCGGCTACAGGGAGATAACCGAGCTTAACGATACGCTCAGCTATGTTTCCATAGAGCTTGAAAAGGTGGAACGTCTGCGCCGTGAGCTTATTGCCAACGTATCGCACGATTTACGTACACCGCTCACCATGATAACGGGATATGCCGAGATGATAAGGGATTTGCCCGGTGAGAATACTCCCGAAAATATGCAGGTTATAATAGACGAGGCAACACGGCTAAGTTCGCTTGTAAAGGATCTGATAGATATATCGGTTATACAAAACGGTACAACAAAGGTCACTTTAAAAACCTATAACCTTACCGACAGCATTTTGGAGATATTCAAGCGTTACACAAAGCTTATAGAGCAAAATGAGTTTAAGCTTGATTTTGTACACGATAATGACGTATACATCTATGCCGATGAAATGAAGATTTCGCAGGTTATCTATAATCTTGTGAACAATGCAATAAACTATATCGGAGAGGATAAAACCGTAATAGTAAAGCAAACTGTAAAGGACGGAACTGTTCGCATAGAGGTAACGGATCACGGCATGGGCATACCCAAGGATAAGCTTGAGCATATCTGGAACAGATATTACCGTGTTGACAAAGAGCATAAGCGAGCCGTTATAGGTACGGGTCTGGGCTTGTCCATTGTAAAATCGGTGCTTGATTTACACAAGGCTCAGTACGGTGTTGAAAGCGAATTGGGCAAGGGAAGTACATTCTGGTTTGAGCTTAAAACAGTACCAAAGCCGGAAAAATCCGATGAGGATGATAATACGACCGATGAAAAATAGTATGATAAAAACATAAAGACTATATTACTTTAAAGCTTTTTCAAATGCTTGCAAATTAAGGGTATAGCCCGTATTGTCGCCTGAACGCTCATCCCTGCAAACGCTCGGCAAGAAAACATAAAGGTTATTTTAAAGGGGAAGTCCTGTATGTGAGGACTTCCCCTTGAATATTAATACTAATTCTCAATAAAACAGATTAACATCTGTTTCGTTAAATTCCGCATAACTTTGTTGTCGTCCTCGGTGCGAAGCGCACTTAAGCTTTGCGTAATCGGTTGTTGATAGAAACAAAAATATTGCTCGCATATAGAGTTGGTCGCAGGAAACAAAGTCGTAGCTTGCGGTTTATCTGTGTGC
>CADBRB010000280.1 GCA_902796955.1 uncultured Ruminococcus sp. | reverse complement strand
GTTATATTATTATCCTATCAGAACTGTTAATCAAATTTTAAATATTCTTTATTAATTGTATGATTAAATCGTGTATTTCATCTATTGAGAGGGCGTTTTCACCCTGCGAGCATTTTACGGTATGCCAGTTCAGCTTTTCCGCCGCATACAGGGCAACCTCACGGCAGGATTTTAAAAATGCAACATTTTTTTCGTGTATATCCTTTTTACTTTCGTCGCCGCCATATCTCTGCGATATCAATTTTTGCGATATCTCAGTAGGCATATCAAGATATATTACAGTGTCGGGCTTAGGTATGCCGAGCTTTTCGTACTCATAATCCTCCAGCCATGACAGAAACTCATCCCACTTACTGTGTTCCAGCTTGACGGTTTGATATATGGCGTTAGCGGTTGTATATCGGTCGGCTATTACTGTTTTGCCTGCCTCATAGTCTTTTTTCCAGTACATCATATAGCTTGCGTATCTATCCACCGCATAAAACGACGAAGCCGCATATGCATTTACATCCTGCGGATTTGGAGCTATATCACCGTCCAGATACATCTTCACAAGTGAGGACGAGGGATTGGAATAATCCGGAAAAGACACCTTAATGCAATCTCCTTTAGAGCTATTTAGATACTCATACAGCTTTGCCGCCTGAGTCGCCTTGCCACTGCCGTCAAGCCCTTCTATAACTATAAGCTTTCCTTTCAATTCTATCAATTCCCTTACAATTTTTGATACTTTTCACGCATTTCGGCACTTTTTCCGCATGACATTTTTCCCTCCGGGCAATTCCCTCTAAGACATGGCGGACCGGCATTTTTGAATATAGACGGAGCTACCTCTTTACAAAGTCTGAGCATTTGCTCGGCAACAGAACGAATTTCCCACTGCGCTCTGTTGCAACATCTGTGTGAAAAGAAATTCAGCAGACTTCTGGCATTCATAGTACATATCATTTTTGTGCAACAGGCATTCGGTAAAACAAATCTTGCGTCCTCAATCGCAATTTTCTCTGCTTTTTTGGCGGCTTCGTTAGGGTCAATCCCCTGTTCAATAAGCCTTTTGGTATGATTTTCGGCAAGTATATCTGCAAGCCGATTGTATTGCTCCTGAGCATTTTGCATAGCATTTATATAGATTTCAAGCGCATTTTCATCATCTTGTATATATGGCGGAATCACGTATTCAAACATATTCTCATTTACATACCGTTGACTTTGTACACTGAAAGATGCTATGCGGTGACGTGTAATCTGTGCAAGCAAAGAACGTGATACGCCCTCTATTCCAAAGGTAAAGCTTGCATGTTCAATAGGACTTTCATGCCCGATTTCCACGAGCATATCAACAAATCCCGCAACCTTATCATCCGTCATTTTTTCTCTTACCGATGCAATGTCGCCTGCACTGTAGCATAGCTTGGCCGCAGCAGCGACCGTATGCTCAGGCATAGGCGTGTATGCCAAAAGTGTAACGTTTGCGCTCATCTATATTCCTCTCTACGTTTTACCTGTTAAACAAATATCTATTCTACTCGGATTGTATTTATACAAAACGAAAATATATCAAACGACATTTCGCTTTATAAAAATCCGCATTTTTTATAAAAAACAAATACATTAGTATTTTCATTTTAATATACCGTCGTTATCTGCCCAAAACGGTCAGACTGACAATATAATCCGTATAATAAACGAAAAAACAGGTCATAATTCTGCATTTTTCTGCATACTACGTTTATTATATCATATAACCGTCAAGTAGACAATAGATTTTTTGCAGATTGCAAAAGCTTTTATCATACTTAACAAACTTTTGAATATATTTTTAATAACAATCGTTCCCGTATAATTCTTGCGCCCAACGCCAAAAGAACGGCGTTATTTGCGATAGATTTTTAAGAAAGGAGTGGTACATCAACCACAAATGCTATAACCTGATAGAAATCAACCAAAAGCATTGAGGTAAACGGCATTCATATGCACTTAGGCGGCTGAGCCTGCACACACTGAATGCAAATAACAGCCCTTTTACCTGCATATTACTCCATATTTTACCAATATGATTGCTTATGGCAACAACCGATTATACATAAAACTCAGCACAAAAAATACAATACACTGCATAAACAACAGCTTAAAGATTCTCTAAACTCTTATTAAATATCAGATTGCCAACCATTTGTCAGGCTTTAGTATAGGACATGATGTATCTGAAAAACATGAAAAAACTGATTATTACTCTGATAACGGTGCTGATAATATTCACGCACACGTATCCGATTGCAACAGCATCGGAAGCAAAAACGCTCGAAAGCATAGAG
>CADBRB010000279.1 GCA_902796955.1 uncultured Ruminococcus sp. | reverse complement strand
GGAATTTCTTCCTCTACAGGAGCGTCTTCGATTTCCTCAGCTGGAATTTCTTCCTCAACAGGGGCTTCTTCGATTTTCTCGGCCGGAATTTCTTCCTCTACAGGAGCGTCTTCGATTTCCTCAGCTGGAATTTCTTCCTCAACCGGAGCTTCCTCGATTTCTTCGGCTGGAATTTCTTCCTCTACAGGAGCGTCTTCGATTTCATCAGCTGGAATTTCTTCCTCTACAGGAGCGTCTTCGATTTCATCAGCTGGAATTTCTTCCTCTACAGGAGCTTCCTCGATTTCCTCGTCAGAAATTTCTTCCTCTACAGGCACTTCTTCGATTTCCTCGGATGGAATTTCTTCCTCTACAGGAGCTTCCTCGATTTCCTCAGCTGGTGCTTCTTCCTCAACAGGAGCTTCCTCGATTTCCTCGGCAGGAATTTCTTCCTCTACAGGAGCTTCCTCAATTTCCTCGGCAGGAATTTCTTCTTCAACAGGAGCTTCCTCAGATACCTCATTATCATAGCATACGCACTCAGCATCTGCACTTTGCTCGCAAACGCACTCAGCTTCACATTCCGGCTTTGCGGCAGGTGTGGCAAACGATTTCTCATAATCTGATTTAATTTTTGTTATTCTCTCTTTGCATCCGTCAATAACGTTACAGAGATTTGCGTTTTCACCCTTTGCGTCTGCTCTTAAATTATCATAATAATACTTACCGAGCGCCACATAGGATTGGTTAAGGGTTTCATATTCATTTCTCAGCAGTAATCTTACTCTGTTTGAATATGTAATCTTTTTATTCTTCGCCTGGATAGTGTCAACTGTTTTTGACAAATTTTTTTGAATTATTTCCATAAATTTCATAGCGATAACCTCCTGTAAATATTGACATTCACATCAAAAATATATAAAATATATGAGTAGACTTAAAATTGTACGGTAAGACATTGTGTCGCTTTGAGGAAAAACGCCTAAATTGTAGTTAAAGCAAGATTAATGCCGTATGAAAACCGAACAAATTCAACAAATTCTATACATATATTTATCTAAATTATTACAAATAAATGCTTTAAAGTCAAGCTTTTTTATTAATTGACAAAAATTTCATTAAAAGTGTTGAAAAAACAAAACAATTTTTTTATAATTTTACTATAAGGGCATTTTTCGCTTTTGACAGGATAAATCTGCCTACGGCGATTACTGAAAATCGGGAGGCTTTAAAAATGGCAAATACCACAGCTCAAAACATAGTATGTCCGAAGTGCGGATTTCGGGTTGAAACAAAAATATATCAGGGCATAAATGTAACCGAAGAACCTAAGCTCAGAGAAAGTGTACTCTCCGAAAAGCTGTTTCGGTGGAAGTGTCCTGCCTGCCGTTATGAGGCTACATTAAAACACCCTCTGCTATACAATGATGTAAAAAATAAGTTTATGATTTATATGATACCCAATATCGTGAGCGAACAGCTTGTTGATTCAAAGCTTGAGGAGGAATTTCCCGAAACATCAGCTGTAACAAAGCGTTTGGTACCCTCATTTAATGCGCTTAAAGAAAAAATCATGATTTTTGAAGAGGGACTTAACGATATGGCGGTAGAGCTTGCAAAATTAGCGGTGTCAAGCGTTATTGCCAAGAAAATAGGGAAAAATGTAACCGACGGCTATTTTTCCATGCTCGACAAAGAAAAAAACATGATAGGTTTTACATTCTTCCTTGGCGATGATCATGAGGTTCATTGCCAAAGTACAAGAATGGAAATTTATCTCAAATCAATGGATATAGTAAACGCTGTGGCGGATTCAGACAGCAATAAATCCGGATTTTTAATGGTTGACAGACGTTGGGCGCAGCAGGCCTTAAACGACTATAAAAAAATAATACATGATTGATGTCAGGGTGCGGCTAACAATACGGCCGCACCTGTTTTACAATCCGGTTAAGGCTCTTAACCGGAATCACATATAGAACATAAAGGCTGTACAAAGCGTTTTTGTCAGTATTAGCAATAAAAAATTACATTCTTTTTTGCGCACTCTTTTAATATATTTTTCTTACATTTTGCATAACATATTTGTTAGATGAAGCTTGTAGTGCGTTACAGGTAAGTAAATGAATATAAATACAGAATAATCTTATATTTATTCTGTTGTTGATATTTTGCCGGCAAAAACCGCAAAAGCTGTTTCACTACGGTCTTATTATATAAAATAGCTTAAAAAGTGTAGAATAATTGATAATAGTATTGGTAAATTAACACTTGAATTTACAAAAAAAAATTGTTATTATATAGTCAGTTTAATTAAAAAGTTTTTTTTTGGTTAAAAATTCAAATAGAGGAGAGTTAAATATGCAGAGTGATAACAACAGACCCTCAAATCAGGAATATTTGGATTTCTATTTGAGCGGTAACAGCCATAACTCTTATGAGTATATGGGGGCACACAGAACATTTATGTTTGACAGGGACGGCGTTGTGTTCAGGGTATGGGCGCCAAACGCAAAGTCAGTATCGGTAGTAGGCGACTTTAACGGTTGGAACAGAGATGCCAATCCGATGGGTAAAATAAGCGATGCGGGCATTTGGGAGTGCTTTATCTCAGGTATTCAGCAGTACGATATCTACAAATACAGCGTTTAAACCGGCTGGGGAGATATTCTTATGAAATCAGACCCATACGCATTCCATGCTGAAACAAGGCCGAACAATGCGTCAAGATTCTTTGACCTTGAGGGCTTTTCGTGGCAGGACGATGAGTGGCAGGAGAAAAAGAAAGCTCCGCATGATAAGGACAGACCGCTCAACGTATATGAGATTCAGGCAGGCTCATGGCGCAAGTATTCCGACGGTAACGTATTCTCTTATAAAAAGCTTGCCGACGAATTGATTCCTTATGTTAAGGAAATGGGCTATACTCACATTGAGTTTATGCCTATAACGGAATATCCTTACGACGGCTCATGGGGCTATCAGGTAACGGGCTATTATGCACCTACTTCAAGGTACGGCAATCCCTTTGAATTTATGGAGTTTGTAAACGAGGCTCACAAGCAGGGCATAGGCGTTATAATGGACTGGGTTCCGGCTCACTTCCCGCGTGACGATTACGGTCTTGCACGCTTTGACGGCACAGCCTGCTATGAGTATGAAAACTGGAAAAAGGGCGAACATAAGGAGTGGGGAACTCTTGTGTTCAATTATTCAAGATATGAGGTCAAGAGCTTTTTGCTTTCAAGCGCTATGTTCTGGCTGAAAAAATACCATGTTGACGGTATACGTGTAGATGCGGTTGCATCAATGCTATACCTTGACTACAACCGTAAATACGGCGAGTGGGAGCCGAATATATTCGGCGGCAAGGAGCATCTGGAGGCCGTAGACTTTTTAAAGCAGCTCAACTGGCTTGTAGAGCATGAAGTACCGGGCGCAATGATGATAGCCGAGGAATCCACGTCATGGCCGATGGTTTCAAGGCCGACAGAGCAAAACGGTCTGGGCTTTACTTACAAATGGAACATGGGCTGGATGAACGACATGATGCACTATATGTCAACAGATCCGCTGTATCGTCCTTATAACCATGACAACCTCACTTTCTCACTCATCTATGCATTTTCCGAGAACTTTATGCTTCCCATATCGCACGACGAGGTAGTATACGGCAAGGGATCGCTTATAAATAAAATGCCTGGTGATTACGATCAGAAATTTGCCGGTGTACGTGCATTTTTGGCCTATATGATGTCGCATCCGGGCAAGAAGCTTACCTTTATGGGCTGCGAGTTCGGTCAGTTTAACGAGTGGAACTACAACACCCAGCTTGATTGGGAGGTTTTGCAATATCCAAGACATCAGGAGCTTCAAAGATTTGTTAAGGAGTTGAACAATTTCTATAAGGAGAACGCCCAGCTATGGGAGATTGACTTTACTTGGGACGGCTTCAGATGGATATCGCTCGATGATTTTTCACAGAGCGTTATAGCTTTCAGACGTATTGACAAGAGCGGCAACGAGATTATTGCGGTATGCAACTTCCAGCCGATGCTCAGAGAGCATTACAGAATCGGCGTTCCGTTTGACGGCAAATACTGCGAGGTATTCAACAGTGACGCTATCGAGTACGGCGGCACGGGCATTACTAACGGCAGTGAGATTTATGCCGATGCAGACTCACCCATGCACGGTTGTGAGCAATCTATAGAGCTTACGTTACCTCCTATGTCTGTAATGTATTTTAAGTGTGTGGAAAAGAAAGCCGAGCCGGAAATTTCAGAACCGGTTGAGCAGAGCCAGCCTGAGGTTGAAGCTCCGGCAGAAGCTCCCGTAGAAGAGCCTGCACCTAAGAAAAGGGCAACAAGGAAAAAGGCGGTAAAGGCTGACGAAGATAAAGAGGAAAAACCTGCCAAGGCTACAAAAAAGACCTCTGCAAAGGCCAAAAAAGCCGACAAAGATGATGCTGTTAAGGCAGAAGAGGAAAAGCCGGTAAAGAAGACAACCAGAGCTAAGAAAACTGCCGAAGCCAAAGCTGATGAAGCGGAGGATGTAAAGCCTGCCAAAAAAACAGCTAAAACAAAGAAGTCTGCCGAAGCTGATGCCAAGGAGGCCGCACCTGCCAAAAAGACCACAAGGACAAGAAAGGCAACAGCCAAGAAAGCAGAAGAATAAAGATAATAGATAATATAAGAAAAGGCTATCCCGGTAAATCCGGGGTAGCCTTCATTTTGTTTTTATTTTCCTGTTATCGTACTTTTGGGAGCGATTCGACCGATTTCTCGACAATCTGTATTCCTTTCAATACTTAACTGTATTGCAGGAATTTATACTAATTCTCAATAATACAGATTAACATCTGTCCCGTTAAATTCCGCATAGCTTTGTTGTCGTCCTCGGAATACGTCAGTATTCCTGCGTCCTCCGCCTCGCTCTGCATAATTTTCCGATAACACCTGTTTAAACCGTTTTAATGATAATTAGTATTAATCACTTTATTTTTGTTTTCAAAAGTCTTGCCGAGTTCAAAATGCACAGCAATGCAACTCCCGTATCAGCAAATACCGCAAGCCACATCGGCGCATAACCGAACGCCGCCAGAACCAATACCAAAAGCTTTACCGCTATGGCAAAAACAATGTTAAATTTAACCGTATTCAATGCTTTCTTGGCAAGCTTTATGGCGGCAGGCAATTTTTTCAGCGAATTTTCCGAAAGCACAGCGTCAGCCGACTCTATAGCCGCCTCAGAGCCTAAACCCATTGCAATTCCGCAATCCGAAAGCGTAAGTACCGGAGCGTCGTTTATACCGTCGCCAACAAAAATTACAGAAGCCGAATTTTCCTTTATCTGCTTCGCCTTTTCCACCTTGTCCTGCGGCAAAAGCGCACTGCAATGCTCATCAAGTCCGCACTGCTCTGCAACTCTTGAGGCAGATTTTTCATTATCGCCCGTAAGCATAACGAGCTTTTTTATACCATTGTTTTTAAGCTCTGCACACACCTTTGCGGATTCTTCTCTCACACGGTCGCTTAACTCAATTATACCCTCAACCTTTTTAGCAACAACAAGGAATATCTTATCCGAATCATCAGCGTACTTTTTATGTTCGCTCGGTGTAAGAATACGTATTCCTCCGCATTCAACCGTATGTCCGTCATATATTGCCCTTGTACCCATTGCAGGCGTTTCCGCATAATCGCTTAATTCTACGGCTTCATAGCCTTCTGCCGCCTCTTTTATGGCTTTGGCTATGGGATGCTCCGAGAATTTTTCAACCGCTGCCGCAAGAGCCAATACCTTTTCTCTTGTCATATCTCCCACGCATTTTATGTCGGTAACTGCGGGCTTACCTATCGTCAGCGTACCGGTCTTATCAAAAATCACCGTATCTGCTTTACTCAATGCCTCAATGTATTTTCCGCCCTTGATAAGAATACCGTTTTTGCTTGCAAGACCTATTCCGGAGTAAAATCCCAACGGCACAGATATAACTATTGCACAAGGGCAGGAGGCTACCAGAAAGACAAGCGCTCTCATCAGCCATGTTGAAAATTCCGCCGGATAAATCAGCGATGGGATTGCCGCCAGCAGAATAGCCGCCAACACAACTACGGGCGTATACACCTTTGCAAATTTTGTTATAAATTTTTCAGAGCTTCCCTTTTGAACCGCCGATTCCTCAACCAGCTTCAGTATTCTGGAAGCCGTGGATTCCTCATAGCTGTTTGTTGTCTTAAGCGTAAGCATACCGTCGCAATTTATACTTCCCGACATAACCTCGTTGCCCTTCTCCACAGCTACAGGCACACTTTCACCCGTAATTGCAGATGTATCTATGCTTGATGCTCCGTCAACCACAACTCCGTCCAGCGGAACTCTTGAAAACGGCTTTACTACTATCAAATCTCCAACTCTTATGCTCTCGACAGGCACTTCTGCAAGCTCGCCGTCTTTACTCAAAAGCGCAGTATCGGGTCTTATCTGAGCAAGCTTCTCTATATCTCTGCGTGATTTTCCAACGGCTATATCCTCTAACATTTCGCCGGTTGCAAAGAGCAAAGTTACCAGTGCCGCCTCGGCGTATTCACCTATGCAAAATGCCGCAACTACCGCCACAAGCATTAGCATATTTTCATCAAGCCTAAGCTTAAAGAGCGACTTAATGCCCTTTATCATCATAGGATAGCCTACCTCTAATGTACCTATAAGGAATCCCACTATCATGGGGAAATCGGGTTGCCCTCTGTGCAGAAACCACGTTGCGGCAAAAACAAGCACAGCAATGCAAATACGTATTACAGCATCCCTTATTTCATTAGAATCGCCGTGTCCATGCTCATGACTATGTTCATGCTCCTCGTGCTTCTCCTCTTCGCACAAGTCAACCACCGTTACTCCGTCCTCAACGCTGTCAACAATTTTCTGTAAATCCTCACGCAACACGGACGTATCTCCCTCTGCGTCCAAGCTCAGCACCTTTGTTGCAAATACAAACGATACGTTCTTGTACTCCGCTCTGTTTGCGATTTTTTCCTCTATCTTCGCCGCACAGTGCGCACAGCCCAAGCCCTCAAGCTTGAATTTTCTATTGACGGCATTTTTCTTTTTATTGATGTCAACCACCGTTACTCCGTCCTCAACGCTGTCAACAATTTTTTGTATATCTTCACGCAATGCGGAAGTATCTCCTTCTGCGTCCAAGCTCAATATCTTTGTCGCAAACACAAACGATACGTTCTTATACTCTGCTCTGTTGGCGATTTTTTCCTCTATCTTCGCCGCACAGTGCGCACAGTCCAAGCCCTCAAGCTTATACTTATATTCAGCCATTTTTACGCCCTCCTTTCCTCGTTTATATGCTCTAAACCAAGCTCAAAAATTTTCTGTATATGCTCATCATCAAGTGAATAATATGCCGATTTTCCCTCTCTGCGCACCTTTACTATAGATGATGTTCTCAAAAGTCTTAGCTGATGCGACACAGCCGACTGCCCCATGCCGAGTATCTCGCTCAAGTCGCATACGCACAGCTCTCTTTGGAACAGGGCGCACATTATTCTTATCCTTGTTGTATCTCCGAACATCTTAAAAAGCTCCGCCAATGTGAAAAGCGTATCAAGGTTCGGCATTTTCTCCTTAACCTCGGTCACTGCGTCATTATGTACGCATTGCTCCTCGCAAACGTCGTTTATTTCAATGTTTATATCGTTTCTCATGGCGCATTTTCCTTTCAATGCATGAACATCTGTTCATATGTTAATTTGATTTTACCACCAAAATTTTCTGATGTCAATAGAAAACAACAAATTTTTTCGGAAGATCAATAAAACCAACCATATGTCAGAAATTACATAATCCATATATTGACACCCCCCTTAAAACAGTGTAAAATAGAAAAAATCAGTTTCACTGTAGTAAAGGAGCAATTAAAATGAAAAAAATCAAAATCTCTCTTTCAATGCTTTTACCGTTGTTTATACTCTTCGGCTCCCTACCAGGCAGCACAATAAAAGCCACAGCAACCGAAGTCGGCAGCCTTGTATCGCTCAAGTCCACTGAGCCTGCCGAGAACTTTGAATACTATGCTTACGATTACAGTATAGAAATCACAAAATATAAAGGTACATCTTCAAAAGTGATAATACCGGATACCATTGACGGCAAACCGGTTACAACTATAGGATTTGAAGCATTTAAGAATCATACCGAGATAACCGAAATATCAATTTCCGATACTGTGGAATACATAGGCTACGGTGCGTTTTTCGGTTGTACCGGTTTGACGTATATAAACTTACCAAGCTCGCTTATGTTCCTGCCAAGTGAGTTGTTTTATGGCTGTACAAGTCTTACATCGGTGCATATACCCAATAAAGTAACAAATATAGATGACAAAGCATTTAAAAATTGTACAGGCCTTCAAAGTATAATAATCCCCGACTCTGTAACATATTTAGGCAATTCAGCTTTTGAAAACTGCTTCTCGCTTCAAAGCATCACTTTCCCCGCAAGCACCAAGTATATCTATTCATACGCATTTGCATATTGCTCACATCTTGAATCAATAACCGTTCTTGCTGAGAATGCTAATATTTCAAGCCATGCCTTTTACTGCTGTACAAGTCTTACCGATAAGAACATTCCCTCTGCTGCAACAATCGACAGCACTGCGTTTGAAAATCCTCTCGTCTGCGGTGATTTGTTATACTCCGTAACACAGCAGAATACAATCGACATCACCGGTTACAAGGATATAATAACCGACTTGATTATACCGAATACGATTGACGGTAAGCCGGTTACTCGAATATACGCAGATGCCTTTAGCGATTGTACGTCAATTACAAGTATTTCACTCCCCGAAAACATAACTACACTTGGTTCTTCGGCTTTTAAAGGCTGCACATCGCTCGCAAGTCTTACAATTCCCAACAATGTTACGTCCGTCGGCTACGACGTATTCAGTGATTGCACTGCTTTAACCGAGGCAACACTGTCAAGCGGGCTTACCGTCATAAACGATAATATGTTTTCAGGCTGTACAAGCTTAATTAATATTTATATTCCTTACGGAGTTCAAAAAATCAATCACTGTGCATTTTCCGAATGTGCAATGTCATCCGTAGTATTACCCGGCAGCCTGAATACATTAGGTGCCGCCTCATTTAAAGATTGCAAAAATCTTTCAAGCATTACAATTCCCGACGGCGTTAAAGAAATCGGCTACAGTGCCTTTGAAAATTGCGTAAGCTTAACAGACGTTGCAATACCGCAGGGCGTTACCCGTATAGGAAGCGATGCGTTTAAAAACTGTAAAAATATTTCCCACATCACGATTCCCGACAGCGTTACCGACTTGGACTATGGTATATTTGAAAACTGTACAAGCCTTAAAAGCTTGATTATCCCAGAGGGAATTACTGAAATAAACGGCTTGTTTGATGGCTGTACAGGACTTGAAAGTGTAATTATCCCAAGCACGGTAACAACAATAGATAGTGATTCGTTCAAAAACTGCATAAGTCTTAAAAGCATCAATATTCCTTCAAACGTTACCTATATCGGCAGCTCGGCTTTTGAAAACTGCACAGGCTTTACGTCCGTCACACTTCCCGCAAGCATAGAATATATCTCAAATGCTGCATTTAAGGGTTGTACAGGTATTACAAGCATAAACATACCGAACAGTGAGGTTGAGCTTACCGATGAAATATTCAAGGACTGTGTAAATCTGTCCGATATTCGAATTGCAGGAGAGCCCATACCCGAAACGATTGAATACATAGCCAACAGCGCATTCCATAATACAGCATGGAACAACAGGTTTACAAACGGCTTTGAATACATTTTAGATTATGGCGAGCTTAAAATGGCAGGTTACAAAGGCGATAAAGTCAGCATAACAATACCCAGTCAATTTATGGAAGAAAATGTTGTGGGCATAGCAAGTGATTACTCTGACACATACCCGAATATCCGCCAAATCATAGTAGCCTCCGAATATATTACCGGAATAGACTTCGACATGAATTGCTATCCTAATTTAAAAAGCCTTATTCTTTCCGAAAATGTTACGTGGTTAAACGGATGGTGTTTTTCTGAATCCGGCAAGCTTGAGGTTCTATGGCTCGGTAATAGCGAAGCAAGCGTCTACGCTGAGATTTTTTCAAAGAACTGCACCGTCTACGGAGTACAAAATTCAAATGCATACGAAGGCACT
>CADBRB010000278.1 GCA_902796955.1 uncultured Ruminococcus sp. | reverse complement strand
GTGAGTGCAGACTCGGCCTGCATCGTGCCTGTGCAGGCTTTTCGCTTCACTATGACAATGCTTTTATAATGCAAAAAGAGCGTCCCGTTTTTTAACGGGACGCTCTTCTTAGTTTTTGTATGATTATCCTTTATTTGCTGTATTTGTTTAACGAAATCTCGATTATCTTTTGACAAAGCTGTGCGTGCGACATACCTACAGCCGCCGCCTCCTGAGGCATAAGACTTATCGGAGTCATGCCCGGCAGTGTATTTGCCTCAAGGCAGTACAAATCGCCATTGTCATCCATAAGAAAATCTATTCTCGCATAAACGTCAAGGTGCAGTGCCTTATATGCTTTGACCGCATATTGTGCTATTTTCTCCTCAACCTCTGAAGGTATTTGCGCAGGGCAAATCTCATCAGTCATGCCAGATTGATACTTGTTTACATAATCATAAAAACCGTTTTTCGGTTTTATCTCTATTGACGGAAGAGCCTTACCGTCTAAAACGGCTATTGAAAATTCTCTGCCCTTAACATACTTTTCAATCATTATCTCGTCCTCAAACTTAAAGGACGCATCAACAGCCGAGGCAAGCTCCTTTTCATCGTAAACTATGGATACGCCTATACTTGAGCCACCCGAACACGGTTTAACAACACACGGAAATTCTACATTCGGTATATTATTTCTGTTTTCCTTAGTAATGTATATGTAATCCGGTGAAGGAATACTGTTTGCGATAAACACCTGCTTTGAGATGTACTTATTCATGGCTATTGCACTGCCCAGACAACCGCTGCCCGTATATTTTATGCCGAACAGGTCGAACGTAGCCTGAATTTTACCGTTTTCTCCGTTTTCTCCGTGAAGCGCAAGGAAAACTATATCAGCAAATTTACAGATATCAATTACATTTTCACCTATAAAACAATCGCCGCCGCGCTGCTTTTTTATTTTCTCTATATCAGGATCGGTCATACCTATGGTACTGCTTATATCCCCTGTGTCATCATTTGTAAAAAGCTCGGCAATATTTGAAATGTTGCCCCGATAGCCAAGATATACATCTAAAAAGCACACCTTATGTCCCACATTCCTCAATGATTTACAAACCAGCTTACCTGTTGTAAGAGAAACGTCACGCTCCGTACTTGTTCCGCCCGCCAAAACTACGATATTCATTTATTCTTCCTCCGATTGTATAAATTTTTCTATTATTTCTTCAAGCTTCATTGAATGCGAGCCTTTGAACAGCACCGCATCGCCCTTAATCAAATTCTCTTTTAAAAACTCGTATGCTTCGGCATTGCTGTCAAAGCATTTCACCTCAACGTCCGCATTATCCCTTGCAGACTGTGCGGTATACCTTGAGAGAGTGCCTATAAACACTGCGGTATCTATATCCTTGCCTGCCAGATAAGCACCTATGGTTCTATGCTCATCAGCGGCATGCTCGCCCAGCTCAAGCATATCGGCAAGCACTATATACTTTTTTCCGTTTGTCTGTAAATCGCTGAAAACATCTATTGCCGCTTTTACAGAATCCGTACTTGCATTGTAGGCATCGTCGATAATAAGATAATCACGGCACTGCACACGCTCCATGCGCCTTGCAAAGCCGCTGTAGGTTTGAATACGTTCGGCGGCGGCGTCAAGGTCTACTCCTAAGCTTTCGCATACTGCAAATGCCGCAAGTGCGTTCATAACATTGTGCTTGCCTGCTATTTGAAGCTTCATTGCCTTTCGTTTGCCGTCCAGTACAAAGTCAAAAGCTGTTCCCGTACCGGTTACAGTAATGTTTTCAGCCTTAAAGCGGCAATCCGGCGATGTGCCGTAGTATACTGTATTCAGCCTCTTATCCGGTATGCAGCTTCTTAAAAGTCTATCGTCACCGTTTAATATAAGCGTGCCGCCGTCAGGCATATTATCTGCTATTTTTAACTTTTCGGTCAAAATGTTCTCCTGAGTAAGAAGGTTTTCAATATGGCACTTGCCAATATTTGTTACAACAGCACAATCAGCACATACCACCGAGGATATATTATCCATTTCTCCAAACAGGCTTATTCCCATTTCAATAACGGCGGCCTCATAGCTGTTATCTATATCGCACATTGTCATCGGTACACCGATTTGTCCGTTATAATTTCCTTTTGTCGAAAACACATTCTTTTCTGCCGAAAGCGCCCTTGATATAATCTCTCTCGTTGACGTTTTTCCAACGCTTCCGGTTACACCTGTCACGGGTATTTTTATTCTTTCTTTTCTGTACCACCTTGCCGTATTCAGCATTGCCTTCATAACGTCGTCTACAAGTATAATCGGCTTTTCGCACAGCGGAATATCTCTTTTTGACGAAAACGACGCCGCCGCACCGTTTTTAAATGCGCTCTGTATATAGTTATGTCCGTCAACTCTTTCTCCTACAAACGGCACAAATATATCATTACCGGCTATTTTGCGGCTGTCTATGGTTATATGCTCTACATACGTGTCCTCACTGCCGCACAAAAGCGTTCCTCCGCTTGCTTTTAATATGTCCCTAACAGTAACATTTTGCATATGATGCTTCCTTTCGGGTGATTTATTCGTTCATTGGGGTATCTTGCATACCGCTATTACAGTATACGCTAAAAACCCATAATAAATAATATCTCCGGGACAGTGAAAAGTCAAGTAAAACGTGCAACTTTATGTGGCAGTAAGTATATTAAGAGCAAGTTTTTCATCGGTTTTACATATGTGATATTTGTTATATCCTCCCTCTCAGCCACATATAAATAGTTTGAGCCCAAACGGGCAACATAACAACGAAAGGGAGGGTACTGCTCACAGCGTACATACAGTGCGCCGTATACAGAGCAGCTTTATATGAAGGGTATAGTGGAGGCAAGAGCTGTAGAGCTGGGCGAATACATAATAGAGAGCAAGGCTACCGTGAGAAGTGCGGCAAAAAAATTTGGTGTAAGCAAAAGCACTGTACATAAGGACGTTTCGGAGAGATTGAAGCTTGTAAATCCTCAGCTTTACAAAAAGGTTAAAAATGTGCTTGAGATAAATAAGGCTCAGCGCCATATACGCGGAGGAATAGCAACTAAAAACAAATACAAGGCCGCCGCAAAAAATACAAATGAATAAAACGGTTGCCATATCAAAGTAAAGATTTATTGCCGTAAAAACAGAACCGAAATGCAATTAACATTTCGGCTCTGTTTTTATATTAATTCCGGTTGGTAATGTGTGGTGTTTGGTTATAAAGCGCACTTAATAAAATAGGTGATGCCTTTAATTGCCTTATGTCAAAATTGTTTTAAGGCTTGAAGTCAGTATTGACAAAACAGATGTTTGGCAGTATAATACGCAATAGGTAACATACGTTGC
>CADBRB010000277.1 GCA_902796955.1 uncultured Ruminococcus sp. | reverse complement strand
CGTTAAGTTTGTAACAGGCAAAGAAATCAAGAGCCTTGACGAGCTGAACGGCTTTGATGCAACCGTTATTGCCACTGGCTTCAGCAAGGGAGCTTCTCTGCCTGCATTTGAGAATAACGATAAGGTAGAAATAGCGGCAGATTTCCTTTCAAGAGTAAAGGATTGCGGCGGGGATGCCGAAATAGAGGAGAAGGTACTTGTTGTGGGCGGCGGCGACGTTGCTATGGACGTTGCTCTTACAGCTAAGAAGCTGGGTGCAAAATGCATAAAGGTAGTTGCCCGTGAAAGCTTTGATATATTCCCCGCAAGCAAAAAGGAGCTCAATGAAGTAAGAAGCTTTGATATATCCGTAATAGACGGATTTACGCCTGATACAGTAGACGGCGATACAGTAGTGTTCAAGAGTACGGTTGACGATTCCTCACTCACTGTAAAGGCTGACAAGATAATACTTGCAATAGGTCAAAAGAACGATATTGATTTTGCAAGCCTTAATATAGCTCTTACCGATAGAGGACTTATTGCCAACGACAGTTACAAAACAAATATTGACGGCGTTTTCGCCGCAGGCGATATTATAGACGGCTACAAGAGCGTTGTTTATGCGGTTAAAACAGGCAAAGAAGCCGCAAAGGCCGTAATAGATTACTTAGGAGGTAAATAATCATGCTGAAAAAAGATTTATCAATAGATTTTTTGGGCGTTCACTTTGAAAACCCGTTTCTTTTGTCATCCTCACCTGTAGGTAACTGTTACGAGATGTGCGCTAAATGTCTTGATACAGGCTGGGGCGGCGTAGTTTTTAAGACTATCGGCTTCTTCATTGCCAATGAGGTGTCCCCGCGTTTTGACAATCTTCGCAAGGAAGCCACTCCGTTCGTAGGCTTTAAAAACATGGAGCAAATAGCCGAGCATCCGCTTGCGGAGAATTTGGCAGCAATTAAAAAATTAAAAGAAAATTATCCGAACAAGGTTATAATAGCTTCTATAATGGGTCAAAACGAGCAGGAATGGGAGGATTTGTCACGTTTGGTTTATGAGGCGGGAGCAGATATGATAGAATGTAACTTCTCATGCCCGCAAATGACCTCTCATGCAATGGGTTCGGACGTTGGCCAGAATCCGGAGCTTGTAAAGAAATACTGTCAGGCTGTTAAAAGAGGCTCTCCGCTTCCCGTTCTTTCAAAAATGACGCCAAACTTAGGAAGTGTTATTCCTCCGTCAAAGGCATCGCTTGAGGGCGGCGCAGACGGTATATCCGCAATTAATACAATCAAATCCGTAACAGGCGTAGATCTTGACAGATTTATCGGTATGCCTATCGTAAACGGTAAAAGCTCTGTATCCGGCTATTCGGGCAAGGCTGTAAAGCCGGTTGCGCTGAGATTTGTGCATGAGCTTGCCACAAGCCCCGAAACACCGGATGTTCAAATAAGCGGCATCGGCGGAATTGAAAACTGGGAGGATTGCGTAGAGTTCTTCCTTATGGGAGCAAAAACCTTGCAGGTAACCACTGCGGTAATGCAGTACGGCTATCGCATAGTTGAAGATTTTATCAGCGGCGTATCGCACTATATGGAGGACAAGGGCTTTGAAAAGATTGAGGACATGATAGGTCTTGCCGCAAAGAATATAATTCCCGCAGAAGACCTTGACCGTACATATATTGTTTATCCGGAAATAGACTATGACAAGTGCGTTAAATGCGGACGCTGCTATATTTCATGTTTTGACGGCGGACATCAGGCAATAAAGTGGGATGACAGAACACCATATGTAAACAAGGAGCAATGTGTGGGTTGCCACCTGTGTGCAAATGTTTGTCCTGTTCAGTGTATCTCAAAGGGTGAGATAGTCTGGAAGGACAAGGATTGTAAAGAAGATACGTCTAAAATCATGGTTTGACAATTACGTTTAAATGGTTATGAATACTGATATCAGATTAAAGGACGGGTAATTCATTGAGAGGCAATACCCTAATGCATCGTTATTCGGCATTTCCGGGATGTGCGTGTGAACATTGCCTGCCTTGAGAGTTAAAAATCTTTTCGTTTTCAACAATCAGGAGAAAATAAAATTCGCCCCGAACCGGGAAAAAATCCAGTTCGGGGCGATTGATTTTCTGCTCTTTTATGCGATAGCGGAAGTTATCCCATACCGCTTAAATTTTTTGTATAAACATACCGTCCTTGGTGATGAAATTCGATTTTACGAAAAATCAGCAGCCGCAGTTATTGTTGTTGCCGCATCCGCAATCGTTGCATCCGCAGCTGTTGTTGCCGCAGCAACCGCCAAGCAGGATTATAATGAGTATAATCCACAAGCAAGAGTTGTCACCTAAAAAGTTATTGCACATTGTGTTTACCTCCCTTCAAGCTTTACATTAACAGTATACGTCAATGCACTGAAAGGGGTTACAATAATTTGAGAATTATTTTCTATAGAACAGAATGCCGAGCGTATTTGGCCCGCAATGGCTTGATATGGTACAACCGGCAAAGGTTTCTATAACCTCTTCAAATTTACCGTACTTTTTGATGTTGTTCCGTACCGTTTCTATTATCTTTTTATCAACGCCTGTATGAGTTATAAAGATACGGCGGTAGTCTATATCGTTTCTGCCTTCAAGTCTTTCCTGCGTGTATTTATCTATGCAGGCATCAAAGCTGCCCCTGTATTTACTGCCAACTCCCATAACGCCGTCTTTAACCTCAATGCACGGCTTAAGCTTTAGCAGGTTTGCGCCCAAAGCGGCTACAGCGGAGCATCTTCCTCCCTTGTAGAGATAGGTAAGCTTGTCTATAACAAAGCTTGCTTCAAGCTTGGATGTCATATTACGCAGCTTTTCAACTATTTCCTCTGCGCTTAAACCCTGTTCTGCAAGCAGGCAGGCGTCCAGCACTATATGCCCCGACGCCGTAGAAAGATTGCGTGAATCCACAACATAGACGTTGCTGAATTTTTCTGCGGCAATGCAGGCATTTTGATAGCAGCTTGACATATCTGCGCTTAGATTTACGTGAATAACGGCGTCGTAATCATCTGCATACTTTTTAAATACGCCTATATATCTGTCCACATTTGCGGCAATGGTGGTACACAGACCTTTACCGCTTTCAAAATAGTCAAAAACGTCTTTCGGCGTTATTTCCACCGTATCAAGGTACGGTGTTCCGTCTTTTACAACGGATAGCGGTATTATTTCTATATCATATTTTTCTATCAGCTCCGGGCTTAAATCACAGGTGCTGTCGGCTGTTACTTTTATTTTCATAAGCTGTACCGTAACGCATAATGATGCTGCGTTTTCCTTTCATAGAGTCATTAAAATCTATTCTATACTTTTAAAGCGGTTTTGTCAATAAATTGCCATGTAAAAACAAAAGCTGTTTATATGTCGTTATTGACTTTTCGGGATTCTCATTATAATATTTATATATAGTATACGGGGGTGCGGCTATATGGAAAAAGAACTTGAAGAATTGAAAAAAGCATTGATTACAGCCGCAAAAGGAGAGTACAAATCAAAGCTTTTTAACAATCTCAGCATGGCTGACACTGTGCTTTTGGACTGCTTATATGACGATATAAGCGGTAAAAATGACGGTATCTCCGGCAAACAGCTAAAGGAGATTGCCGAGGAATTGCACATTACAAGGCCTGCGCTTACACAGCAGGTGAATAAGCTTGAGGCACGCCGAATTATAAGGCGGGTTGTATCACAAAGCGGAAAACGAGCCTCATACATCAAATTTACGGAATACGGACTTGAGCTTTACAAAAGAGAAAGGCAAAGCCTTGAAAAAAACATAAAAGATTTTGTCCAAGCCTTTGGAGAGAGCGACTGCGAAGAGCTTATCAGACTTATGAGAAAGCTTGAAAGCATTGCGTCACAATAAATCAAGTATGCAAAGGCCGCTGATTAAGAATAACTGTTGTCTGTCCAACAATTCTTGATTTAAACACATAGCGAATAACGGTGGTTTACTCTTCATCGCCGTTGTTTTCTTCCGAAGTATGACGGCTTCGTCTTAAAAGCCTTAAAATATGTTTGCGTCTGCGGCGAGTTTCCTCAGGGTCTATGGTAAAATTGCCGTACTCGTCGCTTACAATTATGTCACCCTCACGAGCATTTACGGGTATTTCCTCACGCAGTATGTCCACCATTTCGCCGTCATCGTCTTCACATACGGCATAAATTCCCTCAAACCTGTCTATGGAATACATCATACAAGTACCTCCGG
>CADBRB010000276.1 GCA_902796955.1 uncultured Ruminococcus sp. | reverse complement strand
CTCTTTGAACATCATCTGTGTTTATTTCAACCTGTACGCTTTCGCTTGCGTGGCCCTTGCGTTCGGCTGTAAGCGTATATGTACCGGCTTCAATATCCTCAAAGCTGTATTCCGCTGATGTTCCGCTTATCTCCGTTTTTGCTATCTCAGTATCTCCGCTTATCAAACGTATGATTGTTTTTTCGGTATCGTCTATATAGGTGGTAACCGTACCGCTGAGAGTCGCTCCCTTTTCGACATTTACGTGTAGGTTGAGGCGTTCACTGTAGCCGCCTGTGCTTGTCCATGCCGCTATGCGGAAGTACATATCCTCACTGACGGTTATCGGTCCCGTATATGTGTGTCGAGATTCCGTGTCCTTACACGGGCAGGTATCGTCAAGCGTGTAGTAGATAGTTGCTCCTTCTGTAGCACACTCGATTGTCAGCGTTGTGCCTTTCTCCACCATTTGGTAATCATTAAGGTTTGCAGTGGGCTTATCGGGTGAGGTACTGCCAAGTGCCGCTACTCGCACGTTCATATTCTCCGTTACACCGTTTTCGGTAGAGAATTTCAGAACATCGTCGCCTGCGCTTATTCCCTTTATGCTGAAGGTTGCTCTGCCGTTTTCATCTGTTATCGCCGTCTGGCTCTCAGGCGTCATGTAGAAGCCCTTACTTAAATCTGCGGCTACGTTTACATTTGCTACAGGTTTGCCGTTATCATCGGTCACAAGCACCGTTATGTTCTCGGTGTCGCCCGAATGCGTTACAAACCTGTTCGGATATGAGTGGCTTATTTTAAATGGTATCTGTGTTATTGTCAGGCGCTCGGTGTAATCTGTGCCTATCGGCGTGCCTGCATAGTTTTTGTATGTTCCTTTTATCTTTATCTGTACTTCATCTCCGCTGAACGGTTTACCGTCAACTCTTGTGATGTTAAGTATTCTGCCGTAGTAAACGCCGTCCTGCGTGGGGCTTACCTCCTTGTCGGCATATTCGAGCTTTATGGGTACGCCCGTACCGTCCTGACTTACTGCTATCAGCGAGCCGTCGCCTTCAAGCTGAGCTATGTCCATGTACTGGCTGAATATTACCTGTACTTTTTCACTTGAAGCAGCAACCGATTTTACAACAGGTGGGGCTTTTGATATCAGCCCGAAGTTTACCTGCATTTGCGGAGGAGGTACAGGTAGCCAGCCGTTCACTGCGGCGGGATCGTTTTTACTGTCTGCGTCGTAGTAGCCGTCCTTGGTGATTTTGACGAGCCAGTCGCCTATAGGTGTCATCCACCCGTATGCGCCGTATTCCGTTGTTGTTTGCGGGTTTATTTCATCATAAAGCGGTGCTTCGTCCCAGTATGCTTCTTCGCCGTTTTCATCCTTGTAGTAAACCCTTGCGGTTGCGCCCTCTACAAAGTTGGAAGCCACTGCCTCATATACAAAGCCTGAAGGGTCGATTACCGGTATTGGCGGTGTATCATGTTCCGGGTCTCCGTTTGGGTCGGGAGCGAGAGCAGGATCAGTCGGAGTAGAGTCATTCGGGTCAGGGTCGGGATTGGGATTGGGATCGGGGTCAGGATCGGGATCGGGGTCGGGATCAGGGTCATAGTTGTGTTCTTCCCAGCAGTCAAAGTCTATTGCGTTGTAAATCTCATTCATGACCTTATTCTTCATATCATTTGCTTCATTTTCTTTATCTTTTCCCGTACCTTGAAGCACAAGGGTTGACAGCTCACCGATAAGTGATGTGACAAGACCGCCGACAAAGGAAATGGTACTTCCCACAGCGGGGAAAAGTCCGGCAATGGCTATTCCCGCATCGGCAAACAGTGAAATCATACTTACGATAAAGTGTGCTGTATACCATGCGGCGGCTGAGTCTACCATTTCCTGAAGCAGATATATGTCATCGAATATTTTACCAACGTCAACGCCTTCCTTTATACAGCCCCATGCTAAAGCCCACCATAGATATTCCTGGAATTGCTGCGCCAATCCTTCCAAACGTTCAAGTCTGACATTTGCATTGTGTATATCTATGATAAGGTTGACAGCATTGTAAATATCAAAAACGCAGGTAATAAACAATCCGAGTCCGGGGATTACCTTAGAAGCATCCTTGCCGATTATTTTGCCTATTGCCTCGGCAATGGCCTGTAAAGGTTTGTTAATTACCGTTTTTGCTTTTTTCAGCGTTACCAGATTTTGCTGAAGACCCGATATTTTTTGTGATACCGAGCTTATTAAGGCTTTTATTTCTGAAAGCTCTCTTTCGGTATTCTCTATTACATTTTTTAAATTATTTTTCTTTCCGCCTAAAAGCTCTATTTTTATACCTTTTTCATTGATGGCATATCCCTGCTCTGCCATCTCTCTCTCAAATGCGATGGCCTGTTCATCAACTTCAAGCCCAACTTTTATGTCCTCAAGATGCTCTATGGCTAAATCACAGCATCCCATCAGCTCTTCGCACAAAGATGTGAATGTGTTAATAAGCCATAAGGTTTTTTCTATTCCGAACATTATCCACTGAGAAAGGTTTCCTGTTCCGCTTGTGTCGTCGTCCTCGCTGTATCCGGCTCTGCCCTTTACTCTAATTGCATTATGTACGGGCAAGCTGTTTATATCTCTTGCGTTTACGGTAAGCTTGATGTTATTTTCAAGGCTGATTGCGGTTATGCTGCCGTTATCCTCCTCTTTTACAAAGTAATTGCCCTCGGCGGTTTCGTATATCTTATATCCGCCTGCGCTTAGCTCTATGCCGCTGACGCTCTCCGCTGTAGATACCGTTGCGTCGATGTCAGCCTTATTAAGATATTCCTGAAGTCCTTCTATACCGCCTCCGATATCAGAGGAATCATTCAGCTTTGCATATTCAAGTGCAAATTTTTCCAAGCTGTTGTTGATATCCGAGTAAACATCACAAAGGTCATTCTGTGCCTGTGCCGCTTTTATAAAAGCAAGCTTTTGCTCCTGTGTGTAGTCCTCATAATCTACGGTATTGTCTAAATTGAAAGTAAACCTCTCTAAATCAATTTTATTTTCGAGGAAGTATTTCATATCCTCCGCTTCCTCATCGGTAAGCGCATCCTCGTCAGGCTCGCCGGCAGCTTCGGTAAGTCCCTTGTCCTTCCATGCCTGTTCAACCTTGTCTACCATAAATCCGTCGGAAAACTTTATCGGCGCAGTATCATGGCTCATGTTAATGTCAAAGCCGTAAGGCATTTCTTCGACGGTCTTTGTATTTCCTTCAAAGTAAAGCGTGCCCTCAAACTTGCCCGTAAGCTCATTGTAAATCATTGTAACGTCATAGGTTACGGGGTTGCTCTCACAGCAGTATACCTTCAAATGAAGTATGCCGCCCGTTACAAGCTCAGGGTGCGTTACCGTAAGCGAATAGTCAAAGGTTATGGATTTCTGCATCGTACCGTCGCTTTGGTTATAGTACCAATATGGTACAACATACTTCATCGGCTTGTATGCGCCGGTTTCCATATTGAGCTGTGCATATTCTACAGTACATACACCGTCAACAATACCTGCAGCACCATACCAAGTGGAAGCATTTTCGTTTGTAATGCGCACATCCATTACTATCGCCTTTGGCATTTCGCTTGTGGTGTGAACTATTGTAAATGCATCGCTTGTATAAAGCTCTTTATCGTCCTTATCCACGATAACTACCTGAACCGTATGCACGCTGTCGCCGTCAGCATAGGTTTTCAGCTTATACGGCACTAAATTATTGTCACTGTAGTATCCGTATGTGATAATCTTGTTTTTAGATTGGAGCTGACCGTCAACATAAACCTTGGCGGAAAGTCCGTAATCCGTTACATAGTTGCCATTATAACTTATACGTTTCTGATATTCGTTGTCAACATACCTTGCTCTGACGCTGATAGTTCCGCTGCTTTTTTCGGTATACGCAGGAGGTGCGCTTACGGAAAAGCTTGACGTTGGCAGTATTATCGTTGCGACAATGCGATTGTTGAATTTAAGGCGAATATTGGTTCCTATAGGCTTAACATACATACATACAACGCCCGAAGCGTCATGCACCGTAAAGCTGAGCGTATTCTGATTGGTTAAAACTCCGCCGCCGCCGGAAGTAAACTGTACATTTGTAAGCCCGTTTTTGCTGTTTACTACGGCATAAGAGTGATTTACCTTTTGGAAGGCGGTTTCAACTTTATATCCATATTCTTCCTCAAGTGTAAACCGTCCTGTAATGTAATCTTCATCATCAATGTCGCCGGCATTGTATGTAAGATAGAGAGGTATTCTGCCCTCAGAATCCATCATGTCCATGTTCACAGTCAGCTCCGCCTTCAAGCTATCTGCTAAATCCTCAATACTCGTCAAATCCTTGAAAACATACTCATCGCCTGCATTGAGCGTGATTTCCTTAACGAGATAATTGACCGTGCCGCTAAAGCTGCTGACATTCTCAAGATTTTTAGGCATACTGTAACAATAGCCTTTGACGTCTTGCATACCTACAATCGTGTATTTGCCGGGATTGACATACGTTTTTCCATAGTTGTTTCTTAGCGAATACAACAGCTTGCCGTCCTTATCAAAAATACCGACGTTCACCTTTTTTGTTTTAACCGATACAGAAGGTTTTTGCTCATATTCGGGCGACAATCTGAAGTTTTTGTCCTTTTTACCCGGTATATTGAATGTCATCGGAAGCATATGTGTAACAGCACTGCGACTATTACTTATATCCTCAATCCTTACCTCATCGCCGACTCTGAAAAAGCCACGTGCATCCCAGAGTCTTATACCGTTGTATACACATGAGCATATAACACTTTTGTCAGGGTCGGAGGTTGATGTGAGCTTATATTTTCTTAAATAACAATAATCATCATTCTTATCGAAATATACGTAGTCTGCTATTTTCTCGGCAGGCAAACTGATTTCGCCTAAGTTTATAACACCCAAACTCATATGCCTATATGCAATACCGTACTCATATAATGCGTCATAATGCTCGTCCTGCGCTACATCGGCATACAGATATATGTATTTGTTTCTCGGCAATGTGACGGAAAATTTACCGTCTGCATCGGGAACTATCGGGACTTCCGTTTCAGTGTCATAATCTTGTACCACAAACTTGGCGTTAAAGCCGTTTAGCGAAGCGTATCTGCCAAAATCGCCCTTTGCGGTAAAATCCGTCCGCCGATTCAGAACAACATACATCATCTCGGTAAAGTCATCACTTGTCGGGTCAAACACAAACGTCATGTCCTTGAGCGCAATATATTCTCTGTACGCATAGTCGTTAAACTTCACACTGCACTCATAAATGTGCGTGTCGTCAAATTCCTCTATGTAACAGCCGAGGCTGCTGCTGTCTAAAACTACGTCCGCTGTAACGTCCTTCCACTGTGCGCTGTCATAAACACTGCCGCCGATACCGCAGCCCTCATCATCGTATATGCCGACCATGAGAAACTTTGAATGATCCTCTATCGGCTCAGAGGCATTACGGTTATATGCGCAAAGAACAAAGTCGGAATCGACATAAACATATTCCGGTTCTCCGTTTTCATCCACTAAGTGTATCTTAGCAACGCATTTCAGGTCAATGCAGTAAGAGAATTTATATCTGTTTACGCCGATTACCGGCATTTCTTCGTTTTCCTCCGACGGATAATCATCCCCGTCTATCGGCTTGTCGGTTATCTTACCGCCACCGCCACCTATATAGTTACCGTAATCGTCAAAGCTCTCAAAGTAGCCGTCGTAGTGATTCTCTTCGCCCTCTTCCTTTAATTGCTGCTGATAACCTTGGTCATCAACATAATCCGTGCAGTACCAGCTACCCTGATACCATGAGGATATGTCGCTGCGCTCATACCAGCTTGGGAACATATCCTGCCACTGCGACACGGTTACCGTGCTGTACTTACCGTCGAACAGATTCGACCATGTTTGCGCACCGTGGCCGTAATGGGTACTTTCCCAGTCGTAGCCTTCGCACCCTTCGGGATGATACTGCCCATCAAAGGTTATAGGGTCGGCAGTTTCCCAAAACTCATCGCTTTGATTATGCATATCCTTTACCAACTGCATATATTCATCCTTGCTTATGCCTACGGGTATGTAGGCATAAGGGAACTCATCAGCCATTTCTGATGAGAACAGCCACACATACTCGGCTTCACCCTCATAGGGTTCATCGTTTACCGTAATATGCGGCACGGCGGTTATTTTATCGTACTCGTTCATACGCACCATGCCTACGGATACTTCCTCGCCTGCCTCGTCATCCCAGCGCATCAGGCGCATATCATAATAATTCTCAGCTGAATCGAAGTCGCCGTATGCGCTCACTATAGCACTAAGCGGCATACTTGTGACAATCAGCATAAACGTAAGCAAAAAGCATAATGCTCTTTTCCAGTTAAAGCCAACTTCCCATTGATAGTTGTTTTCCATAGCTACACTTCCTTTACGTATATTTTAAATTTTTAAGGTGTCGCTTCTATCGTACAGACAACACCAGTACATGGTAATTGTACCAATTTATTTATAGTCTTTCAAGTATTTTGTTAAAAAAATGTAAAAAATATTTGTATTTTTTTAGATTTTACGCAAAAGAGCCGAAAAAGCAAAACGCTTTTTCGGCTCAGACTGTCGACAAAGCAGTCAGACCGCGCAAAAATATTTAATGATATAGCAGTATGAATAAATCAATTAAATATAAAAAGCAGGCAAGCTATCTTTAATAAATGGCTTGCCTGTGCGCTTTTTACCAAAACAAACGTGCGAAGCGCATACCAATGTTGCGTAATCGGTTATTAATACTAATTCTCAATAAAACAGATTAACATCTGTTTCGTTAAATTTCGCATAACTTTGTTGTCGTCCTCGGAATACGTCAGTATT
>CADBRB010000275.1 GCA_902796955.1 uncultured Ruminococcus sp. | reverse complement strand
ACCAGCGTAGGTAAGGATACCATGACGGGGCACTGGGAAATGATGGGTATTTATACCACGAAGCCGTTTAAAACCTTTACCGATACGGGCTTTCCGCCTGAGCTTATAGCCGAGCTTGAAAAGAGAACGGGCAGAAAGATAGTTGGCAATAAGTCCGCAAGCGGTACGGAGATACTTGATGAGCTGGGCGAGCATGAGCTTGAAACAGGCGACTTAATAGTATATACATCGGCTGATTCTGTGCTTCAAATCTGCGGTAATGAGGAAACAATGGGACTTGATACGCTCTACCGTTACTGCGAGATAGCAAGAGAGCTTACCCTTAAAGAGGAATGGAAGGTTGGCAGAGTTATAGCCAGACCTTATGTAGGCAGGAAGAAGGGCGAGTTCAAGCGTACCTCCAACCGCCACGACTATGCGCTTGAGCCTTCCGGCAGAACAGTTTTGAACGAACTTAAGGACAACGGCTACGATGTTATCAGCGTAGGCAAGATTAACGATATTTTCTGCGGACAGGGCATAACCGAGAGCAATAAGTCGAAGAGCAGTGTACACGGTATGGAGCAGACCATTGAGATAATGGATAAGGACTTTACTGGACTTTGCTTTGTAAATCTTGTTGACTTTGACGCTCTGTGGGGACACAGAAGGAATCCCGTAGGCTACGGCAAGGAGATTGAATCCTTTGACAAGCTCCTCGGAGAGTTCCTCGGCAAAATGAAAAATGACGATTTGCTGATTATTACGGCCGACCACGGCAATGACCCGACATATACAGGCACAGACCATACAAGAGAAGGCGTTCCCTGCCTTGCATATTCGCCATCTATGGAAGGAAAGGGTATCTTATCCACAAAGGATACCTTTGCTGTTATAGGCGCATCCATAGCCGATAACTTTGACGTTAAAATGCCAGAAAACACAATAGGATATTCCATTTTAGGGGAATGGAAATAATGTGTGCGGCAATCGTATAAGAAAAAAACACCCTCCTGCTTAAATCCGGGCAGGAGGGTTTTTATTATTTAGCAATAATGACGGTATCAAGAATACTATGAATATCATCCTCGCTTAAATTACGGAAGGACATGATAATTTCATAATTATTATACGAAATCACGGTTGAGGTTCTTACATATCCAAACTCTGTATCGTCGCAAAGATTGAAAACAATTCCTGACTTTGATACATATTTCCTCTGGTTTAACACACCGTCGGAGCTTAATACAACGATTGAATTAGAATCATCGTCTACACTATTCAGCCACTTTGATTGTGCAATGGTAAATGTGCCTCTTTTGTATTTAAAATCGGTGTTTATTACTGCTGATTTATCTGGTACATTGCTTTGGGTAATATCTTCGGAATCGTATGCAGTATATTCTGAGTACACGGTGTTTCCCTCTTGTTCGTAAATCGTTGAAAACAGATTATCAATGCTGTTGTCATCGCACGCCACTTTATAATTGTTGTAAGTATATGCGGTTATATCGGTTATTTGGGTGTCAGGCTTCCAGCTTACAGCATCGTCTGAGCTTTGAACGGTGTAATACATTCGGCTTACATCCTTTTTTGTCCATAGTACCGTGTCATCGCCATTTTCCGATGATATTAAGACGATTTTTTCATTATCAGACATACTGCTTACATTATGTGAAGCTTCCGAATCACTTTGTGTAAAAACAGTTGTATCTACTGCACTGCTGTCATCGTTTGCGTCTGCTGATTTATTTCCGACTATAATACCGTAGTCAAACGTATATGTATTTCTGTTTTTGAAATGTACGATGCCTGCATGAACGGTTACGGCCGATATGCTTAATACCACAACCAAAACGGCAGCCTTTACAAGATTTTTCCTTATGCTCATTATTTTTATCTCCTTATTCTTGTTTTTGATTTGATTTACAAAATTCTCAGGCATATTGATGTCGGTGTTAAGACACTGCACATCGCAAAGCTCTTGTGACAGAGATTCTGCGGCGTCAATGTTTTCACTTTCAATTTCCTGATTTAATCTTACTTTTATAGCTGATATGTTATGAAGATTTATATTCATAAGTCTATCTCCTTTCAATGGTTGCGCAAGCCATTCACTTATATATGCGTGTTTTTGTCAAATGTAACGCTCAAAAATCTCCTAAATTCAGTTCTTTTACAAGAGCTTTGATTCTCTTCCTTAGCCTAACATATTTCATACGCAAGGTCGCACTGTTCATGTGCAAAAGCTCTGCGATGATTTTCATACTGATATTTTTTTCATAGTACAGCTCATAAAGCTGTTTATCACTTTCAGACAGCTGTGACAAAATCTTTTTGCGGTAGCTTTCCGCATCTATTGCGTTTTCATGCTTAAAGCACATTTGTTCAAAGGCATCAGCGACAAGATGTTCGGGAAATTCTTCGGAAGCAAGCGTTATTTCCGTTTTGCTTCGTCTGAAGTAAGCCATAACCAGATTTTTTGCGGTTTTATATAAAAAAGCCTTGGGAGTTTTGTGCTTGAGAAATCTTTTTCCGTTTTGATAGGCGATTAAAAATGTTTCTTGAGTCAAATCATTGGAAATATCATAATTGCCGGTCATACCGAGAATGCATTTGTAGATACTTTGGTAATTGTCTTTACATATATCCTCAAATTCCGTCATAAATTTCACCTCACATTCATATGTATATGTTAAAAATAAGCGAATGTAACAAAAAAACCGCACTTGATTTTTCAAATGCGGTTTTGCGATATTTTATTATTAATCAGAACGTTACAACCTGCTGTTCGGGCTGTGTGGATTTTTCAAGCTCCAGCACCTTTAAAACAGGTCCCTTTCCGTTGTACATCTTGTTGTACTCGATTGAGATTTTTGCGGTGACTATAATCCAGTCACGCACCTTTAACTGGCTTGCCTGATTGTATTTGCAGATAAGTCCGCCGTAGGTGATATCCTCAACACAGCAGGTCATTATGTGCCTGCCGAGAGCAAACGTGTTCTTTTCAAACTTACGGTCAACTGCCACTATGCCCTTGAATTTGACGATTTTACCGTTATACTTTTCAAGCTCCTCCATCATGTCGCGGTACCACAGTGCATAGTCGTCATCCGCTATCTCTATTACAGGTGCATTTATATCAAACGGCAGCGGGTCTACTATTTCATCGTACTCTACATCGCCGGATTCATGTTCATATGCGATATCGGTACGTCTTGAAATAGCCCTGACGATTTTATGCAGTTCCATTTTATCTGTTTTGTCGTTGCACCTGTTGAATACTACAAGCTCGGTATTTTGAATTTTATCTACAACAAGGCTTCTCATGTTCGTGTTGTAATTCACAAATGAATTTGCATCGGCAAATGTCATTTGCTGATATATCATCCAGTTATCCGGCATTGCATCATACAGGTGTTGCATGGGCCACATACCGTTGTATTCGAGTATACAGCGAGTAGCACGATATTTCTTTTTAAGATTGCTCAGGTTTGTCATATTGAAGTTGTCGATATCGTCTATAACCTCAATAAACACGTTTGAACCGGCAAATTTCTTTTCGTTGTATTCCTCTATGCCCTCTTCGCAGACGAGAAGCAAGGTTTTTTCACCGTTGCAAAATCGTTTATCCTCAAGTGTTTCCTGGATAAACTTAGTTTTTCCGGATTCAAGAAATCCGACAAATAAATATACGGGAAAATCCATAGCTATTTTTCCTTTCGGGTATAAATTTAGATTCTGAATAGTTTAGCGATGTTTTCTTCGTTTATTTTTGAGCCGATAACGCAAAGACGACCTATTGTGCAAGCCTTTCCGCTTCTTACATCAGGCTCTCCGGGTACATAGTCAAAGTATATCCATTCGCCGTCCTTGCCCTCAACCATGCCCTTGGCTCGCAGTATGGTTCCGTAGGTTTCAGAGTCTGCAAGCACGGAGAGTATATCGGTGATTTCTTCTTTTGTGTACTTATTAACGGTTTCTTTACCCCAGCTTGTAAATACATCATCTGCATGGTGGTGATGATGTCCGTGTTCGTCATGGTGATGATGTCCGTCTTCATCGTGGTCGTGGTGATGATGACAGCATTCCTCGTCCTCATCGTGGTCGTGATGATGATGACAGCATTCCTCGTCTTCATCGTGGTCATGGTGGTGATGACAGCATTCCTCGTCCTCATCGTGGTGGTGATGATGTCCGTCCTCATCGTGGTCGTGGTGATGATGACCGCATACTGGGCAGACGTCTTCTTCCTTCATCATTTTTTCAAGCTCGTCCTTTAATGCACCGTTGCCCTCAAGCACTTCAAGAATATCCTTGCCCGTGAGCTTGTCCCAATCTGTTGTTACAATAGCGGCGTTTTCATTCTTTTCCTTAATCATGGCGACTACCTGAGCGAGCTTCTCCTCGTCCATTCCGCCTGTATGGCTTAAAACTACCACCTTTGCACTTTCGATTTGATTGTTAAAGAACTCACCGAAGTTTTTCATGTACATTTT
>CADBRB010000274.1 GCA_902796955.1 uncultured Ruminococcus sp. | reverse complement strand
TAAAGCTTGCTGACTACTGCATAACGGAGGCAGGCTTCGGTTCGGATCTCGGTGCCGAAAAATTCTTTGATATAAAATGCCGCTATGCAGGACTTAAGCCTTCTGCTGCTGTTATCGTAGCAACTGTACGTGCGCTTAAGTATAACGGCGGAGTACCCAAAAATGAACTTTTGTCTGAAAATATCGAGGCGCTCAAGGCGGGCGTCTCCAACTTGGGCGTACACATAGATAATATGAGAAAATACGGTATTCCCGTAGTTGTTGCAATTAACAAATTCAGCTCTGATACAGAAGAGGAGCTTGATATAATTAAGGCATACTGCAATGAGCATAATGCCGATTTTGCGCTTTCCGAGGTTTTTGCAAACGGAGGAAACGGCGGTACGGAGCTTGCGAAAGCCGTTGTAAAAGCAACTGAAAAGCAATCTGACTTTACATTGCTTTATCCAACGGAAATGCCGCTGAAGGAAAAGATTTTCAAGGTTGCTTCCGAGATTTACAGAGCAAGCGATGTTGTATACACTGCTGCGGCAGAAAAATCCATAAAGGAAATAATAGCACTCGGCGGCGACAATATGCCGATTTGCGTTGCAAAGACGCAGTATTCGCTTTCCGATGACCCTGCAAAATTAGGTGCGCCTGTAGGTTTTACGCTTACAGTGCGTGATGTCAGGCTTTCAAACGGAGCAGGCTTTGTAGTGGTGTATACCGGCGATATTATGACGATGCCGGGTCTGCCTAAGCTACCTGCGGCAGAGCGTATAGACGTTGACGCCGACGGAACAATAACAGGACTGTTTTGATAAAGGATACAGACATTATGCAAACTTTTTACAGCTCTTCACCTGAGGAAACTCAGGAAATAGGACGAAAAATCGGCAAAGCGCTTAACGGCAACGAGGTAATAGCTTATTACGGCGGTATGGGTATGGGCAAAACCACTCTTACGTGGGGTATTGCAGATGCGCTCGGAGTAAACGACGGTGTATCGAGTCCAACTTTTGCGCTTGTAAACGAATATTCCGGTAAATACAAAATTTATCATTTTGATATGTATAGAGTTACTTCGCTCGATGACCTTTATTCAACGGGATTTTTTGATTATATAGGCAACGGAGTTTTGCTTATCGAATGGAGCGAGAATATCCCGTTTGCCATTGAGGACGGTTTTATCAAGGTACATTTTGAGCAAGGCAATACGGACTGCGAACGCATCATTACTATTGAGGGGATTGACTTGAATTGAAGATATTAGGTATAGATTCATCTGCCGTTACTGCCTCTGCGGCAATTTCCGACGGTGAAAAAACTGTGGGCGAGATGTTTGTAAACGCAGGACTCACACACAGCCAAACGCTCATGCCTATGGTACAGTCGCTCCTTAAATGCTCATGCACCGATATCTCCGAGATTGATGCGTTTGCAATCAGCGTCGGTCCCGGCTCTTTTACCGGTCTGCGCATAGGCATCGGTGCGGTAAAGGGCATGGCAATGGCACTTGGTAAGCCGTGTATCGCCGTTTCAACACTTGAAGCCATAGCATATCCGTTTAAGAGTACAAATGCTGTAGTCTGTGCGGTTATGGACGCACGGTGTAATCAGGTTTACAATGCGCTTTTCATGGCGGAAAATGATAAAATGGAAAGGCTTTGTGACGACAGAGCGGTTTCAATAGATGACTTATTTGCGGATATTTCAGGCTTTGAAAGAGTAATTTTTGCAGGTGACGGTGCATTGTTATGCGCTAAAAAAGCTGAGAATGTTTTAAAAAATGTCACGATTCCGCTTGAAGCTCATTTATATCAGCGCGCATCAAGTATATGTGCTTTAGCGCATGAGAAATTTTGCAAAAACGGAGAGTCGGCACTTTTAAAAGCCGCAGAGCTTATGCCGGTTTATTTGCGTCCGTCACAGGCTGAGCGTGAATATAGTCAAAGAACTAAATCATTGAATTGATTTTTTATATTTACATTAACAAGAGAGGTTGGTAGAAATGATAGCTTTAGGTGCAGACCATGCAGGCTATGAGTTGAAAGAACTGATTAAAAAACATCTACAGGAAAAGGGCATTCAGGTGGAAGATATGGGTACTTACAGCACGGACTCCGTAGATTACCCCGATTATGCATATCCGGTAGCTAAAAAGGTTGCGGCAGGTCAGGCTGAATACGGTATACTGTGCTGTGGTACAGGAATAGGCATCTCAATAGCTGCAAACAAGGTTAAAGGAATACGTGCCGCACTTTGCGCCGATGAGTTTTCGGCAGAAATGACCAGACGTCACAATGACGCAAATATACTTTGCATGGGCGGCAGAGTGATAAAAGCCGAGCTTGCTTTAAAGCTTGTAGATATATTCTTGAATACTCCGTTTGAGGGCGATAAGCACCTCAGACGTATAAATAAAATTGCCGAAATTGAAAACGGTACTTACGACAAGTAAAATTAAGGAGGTAGTATCTGCCGGTACGTCGTATAGTAGTCAGTTGGTGTATCTAACCGTTGCTGTTTGACGGTATTTCTCGGCAGTATATGAAGCTTATGAATGACAATGTTATTATCTTTGATCATCCGCTTATACAACACAAGCTTACACTGATGCGTGATAAAAACTCAGGCAGTAAGATGTTCCGAGAGCTTGTAGGAGAGGTAGCCATGCTTATGTGCTATGAGGCTACCCGTGATTTGCCGCTTGAGGAAATCGAAATCGAAACGCCTATTGCCGTTACAAAATCAAAGGTGCTTTCAGGCAGAAAGCTTGCATTCGTTCCGATTCTTCGTGCGGGTATGGGTATGCTTGACGGTATGCTCAATATGATTCCTGCGGCAAAGGTGGGGCATATAGGTCTTTACAGGGACGAAAAAACATTACAGCCTGTTGAGTATTTCAACAAGCTCCCAACAGATATAAACGAGCGTGACGTATTTGTGCTTGACCCGATGCTTGCTACCGGCGGTTCTGCCATAGACGCTATCTCGATTATCAAGAAAAGCCATCCGAAGAGCATAAAATTCCTTTGTATCATAGCCTCTCCGGAGGGTATCGAAGCACTTACAAAAGCACATGATGATATTCATATCTATTGTGCCGCACTTGATGAACGTCTTAACGATAACGGATATATTGTTCCGGGCTTAGGCGATTGCGGCGACCGTATTTTCGGTACGAAATAAGTACCTGCTTATATAATACCTAAAAAACAAGACAACATTTTCACGTATCCATGCGGGGTAATCTGAATAATTAAAGAGAAAATTCCGTACGGAGCGTGCCATAAAAATATTAAGGTCAGTGAATTTTAAATTCACTGACCTTTTATGATTATTAGAATTTGCGCCACTTTTTTATACCGATTTCTGATAAACGCATTAATAAGGTATTAGAGTAAAACTTTGCAGAACGAGGCGGAGGACGCAGGAATACTGACGTATTCCGAGGACGACAACAAAGTTATGCGGAATTTAACGGCACAGATGTTAATCTGCTTTATTGAGAATTAGTATTAGTTGCTGTGTCCTATTTTTCATCATCACCAAAGCTTATCTCGCCGTGCTTGCTCTCATACTTTTCAATGGCGTCCCTAATGAGTATAAGTATCTCACTGTTTGCGCTTCTGCCCTCATAGTCGGCTACTACATGGAGTTTATTCAGCATTTTTTCGTCAATTCTCAATGATAAACTCTTAATAGACATGGTTTAACCTCTCTATGGACATATTTTGTATCTGTTTGCAATTATTTTACATTTTTTCTTGATATAATGTGACAATTAAACACAAAATGTGTTCAAAATATATCTAAGAGAGGTCAACAAAATGAAAATAGCTGTTGTAGGTTCAAGGAGCCTTACGGTTGATTTAAACAAATATCTGCCGCTTGAGATAGACGAAATAGTTTCCGGCGGGGCAAAGGGGATAGATACCTGCGCACGTGATTATGCCAATGCACACGGAATAAAATTGACGGAGTTTTTGCCCCGATATGAGCAATACGGAAGAGCCGCACCCATAAAACGAAACCGTGAGATTATAGATTATTCCGATAAGATTTACGCATTCTGGAACGGCGAATCACGTGGTACATATTTTGTTATTGAAGAATGTAAGAAATGCGGTAAGCCGATAGAAATTTATATTATTAAACCCCGAAGCTGAAAGCTTCGGGGATTTTTTCTATATGGTTTTTGCCCATTTTTCTATTGCACCCGGCAGATAGTATCTCCAATACACCTCATTGTGTATTGCTTCGTTGTCTGTTATGCTCGATATCTTATCGGAATTGTAGTGCACCTTTTCAAGTGTTTTCTCCATTTCTGCCATAAAAAAGCATATGTGCTTTTCAAGCTCATCGTTTGCGCCCGTATATAAGTAGATAAACGGTAGATTCTTGCGGCTTTTAAAATCAAACTTTTCCAAATAGGCAAGCCATGTTTCATTATCAAATACTAAAAACGCCGGAGAAAAACTGCCTATAAAAGAAATATGCTCTAAATTTTCAAGCCCCAGATAGAAAGCCATAAGTCCGCCGCACGAGCTACCGATTATCGCATTGTTTTCGTCAAAGATATTGTAATTCTCTTTTATGAACGGCACAAGCATTTCGCTGAAAAACTCGGCAAAAACATCGCCGTGAGGCGTAGGATATTTGCCGCTCAAAACCTCGGTTACATCACCGATAGCCGGTGTCAAATCTTCAAAGCGTCTTTTTTCTCCATCATCATTATATATTCCAACGATGATAAACCGCTTATTATACTTTTTAATTGCCGAAAGCGCAGTAATATCCGCACTCCAAATCTCGCCGAAATACGATTGACGTCTATCAAAAAGGTTTTGAGCGTCAAGCATATAGAGTACATTGTATGTTTTTTTCTCGTCATATCCCTCCGGCAGCCATACCACAATCCTTTTCTGTTCTTTTCTGTAGGGTAGATTATAATACTCAACAGTACCGTATTTTAGTGTGGAGTGGATATAAAAATCAAGCTCACCGTTTTTGGTGATGTAAAACCCGTTAGCAAGTGAGGTCAGCGGTATATACATACTCTTGTCAAGCTCGGTTCTGAAAGCTATGTGCGTATACAACGATTCATCAATAAGCGCAGAATACTCTTTATCATCAATTCTACCCATTAAAATACAGGTGCTTTTGTGGTTGTTTTCAGATTTCAGGAGAAGAAAAACCTCCTTTTCACCATTCATAGCCTTAAAGTATATTTTCATATTCCGCAACTCCCTTTAAACGCATTATTTTGTATATATCTTAACCAATTTCTTACAATTTATTATTCTACTATCAATTTATTCGTGTGTCAATCCTTGTTGTTATGCATAAAAATAATATTTCTTGATTTATTCAGAAATTTATAGTAAAATATATATTAGCTATATAGATTTTAGTTTTTACAGTTTTAATTATATATATCAATCCAACTATCTTACAGGGTGTGATTACATGAATAAAAAGAAAACATACCGTTCCGCCGCTGTGCTTGACATAAGCTCCGATTCGGTTAAAATGAGAATTTCTCAGCTCAAAAGCGGAGTTATAAGTGATATTGACGTGCTTGAATATCCGTTGCATATCGGGCATGAGGTATATAATACCGGAAAAATCAGCTTTGAGAGCATACGCAAAATGTCAGAGATACTCAGCGGCTTCTCTCAGGTAATGAAAGAAAATGATATTCTGCAGTACAGGCTTGTTTCCGGTTCTGTTCTGCGTGAAGCCGAAAACAAGGCCTATGTTGCCGATCAATTAAAAATCCGCAACGATATGAATCTTGAAATTCTCGATGACGACAGGGAAAAAAGCTTGATTTATCATGAGATAATTCGTAACCTGAAGAGCGATATGCAAAACAAAAATTCGCTCATATCCTATATAGGCAAAGGCAGTATAGGCGTTGCCGTTTACAGGGACAGCGGTATAGTCTTTTCGGAGAACATCCCAATAGGCTCACTCAAAATAAAGGACATACTGGACGGAGTACAAAGCATAACCGCCGACTTTTACACGGTGCTTGAGTCATATCTTGACGGCATTATTGGAACACTCAATTTGCCGAATATTGATAAATTTGAGAGTGTTATCCTGACAGGCGATGAGATACAGCTGATTGCAAGGCTTTGCAATGTACCTCTTGAAAACGGCAAATATAAAATTAAAGCCTCTGTTCTTGAACAAATGTATAAAAATGTACGCAGTATGAGCGAGGACAGCATCGGATTAAAATATAACATCTCACGTCAGCAGGCAGAAACAATGTATGTGGCATTGGCTATTTATTCAAAGATTATGAGCATTACTAAGGCAAAGCTGATAATATCTCCTCAAATAGAGCTTTGGGACGCACTTATGCGTCATATGCTTTTTCCGCTTGCCGAGGAAGAGTATGAACAGCACGTAGCCACATCTGCGCTCACTCACGCAAAAGAGCTTTCAAAGCGATATGTGGGCGATATTGAGCATTGCGAAACCGTATGTGAATATGCTTGTCAAATCTTTGACAGACTAAAGAAAATTCACGGACTCAGTTCAAAACGCCGCCTATATCTGCAAATCTGTTGCATAATGCATGGTTGCGGAAGCTTTATAAACTCAAAAAACAGCCTTCTTAATACGTACAGTATCATCAAAAATACCGACATATACGGTTTGACCGAGGAGGATTCTGCCCTTATTGCTACAGCGGCGTCTTATGATGAAAACACCGTACCGTCCGCATCACAGGAGAGATACGGCGCATTAACCGCAAAGAATAAGCTCGTTGTTTCAAAATTAGCGGCGATTACAAGCCTTGCTCTCGCACTCGATAAGTCTAAAAATCACACGCTGAACATATTAAGTATACGTCTTAAGGAGCAGGAGCTTGTATTTTCCTGCGAAACAAACGGCAACGCATACCTGGAAACATGGGCTTTTGAAAGTGCATCTGTATTTTTTGAAGAGGTATTCGGTATAAAGCCCCGCCTTGTAATCAAATCAAAATTTTTCTGAGAGGTGACATAAATTGGCTGAAAAAATAAAAGATAAACAGGACGATATACTCCTATATAATGATAGAGAATTGAGCTGGATGGACTTTAACGCAAGAGTTCTTGAGGAGGCCTTTGAAAAAGAAAACCCTATTCTGGAAAAGGTAAAATTTTTAGCTATCACCGCATCAAACCTCGATGAGTTTTTCATGGTGCGTGTAGCAGGTATAATGGAGAATATCGAGGAGGGCAGCAAATCAGTCACTCCCGCAGGGCTGACGCCAAAACAGCAGTTTGAAAAGCTAAGCGAAAAGATACATATTTTCGCAGAAAAGCAATATTCGTGTCTTTATCGCTCCATAATGCCTATCTTGCGTAAAAACGGTCTTATATTTCTTGATGTTGAAGAACTGAATGATGTGCAGAACAAATATATAAATGAATATTTTGATGAGATAGTCTTTCCCGTTTTAACGCCGTTGGCTGTTGATACAAGCAGACCGTTTCCGCTACTTGCAAACAAGAGCTTGAACATTGCCGTCCGTCTAAAAAAAGATGATGAGTCTGTGTTTGCAATCGTTCAGGTACCATCAATTCTGCCACGTTTTCTGGAGCTTCCGGCAGAGGATGAAAACAGATATTTTATTCTGCTTGAGGATATCATAATGCACCGTCTTTCCTCGCTGTTTGAGCTGTATAAAATCAAGGCCTACTGCCCGTTCAGGATTACCAGAAACTCCGATATGGACATAGACGAGGATACGGACAATCTGCTCACCGAGATTGAAAAATCAATTAAAAAGAGAAAAAGAGGCAAGCCCGTGAGGCTGGAGCTTGAGCAAAAATGCGACAAGGAGCTTAAAAAGTTCCTTGTAGATATGCTTGACGTCGGCTCTAAGGAGATATATGAGCTTTCCGGTGCGCTTGACCTGACATTTTTATCTAAATTTGCAGGCTTGGACGGCTGTGACGATTTGCGCTTTAAGCCGATTGTGCCTGTTTCTCCGCCTGCCGATTTTATCGGCTATGAGGACATATTCGAGGCCATCAGGGACGGCGACAAGATGGTACATCATCCCTACGAAAGCTTTGACACTGTTTTGCAGCTTGTCCGGCAAGCGTCTGAGGATAAGGACGTTTTGGCAATTAAACAGACGCTTTACAGAGTATCCGGCAATTCACCGATAATTGCCGCATTAATACGTGCCGCCGAAAACGGCAAACAGGTTACTGTACTTGTCGAATTAAAGGCAAGATTCGACGAGGAAAACAATATTCACTGGGCCAAAAAGCTCGAAAAGGCAGGCTGTCATGTAATCTACGGCTTGTCAGGCTTAAAAACCCACTGCAAGATATTGCTCATTATAAGGCAGGAGCCTGACGGCATACGCAGATATCTGCATATGGGTACGGGCAATTACAACGATATCACTGCAAGATTTTATACAGATATAGGCGTATTCACCTGTAAAGATGCATACGGCCGTGATGCTTCCTCTCTGTTTAATGTACTTACGGGTTTTTCGATTCCGCCTCAGTATAACAAATTCGTTGTTGCGCCGCTTGGTATGAGAAGCTTCTTTGAAACAATGATAAAGCGTGAAACGGAAAACGCCCTTAACGGATTGCCTGCACAAATCATAGCAAAAGTAAATGCGCTTGTGGATCCGAGAATAATATCTCTCCTGTATGAAGCTTCGCAGGCAGGCGTAACGGTAAAGCTGATAATAAGAGGTATATGCTGCCTTGTTCCCGGTGTAGAGGGGATAAGCGAAAACATTACCGTACACAGCATAGTCGGCCAGCTGTTGGAGCATAGTCGTATTTTTTACTTTGAAAACGGCGGCGATGCACGTGTATATATGGGCAGTGCTGACTGGATGCCGAGAAACCTTGACAGGCGTGTTGAGCTTGTTTTTCCGATTGAGGATGAACGCCTGAAAAACCGTGCGCTTGAAATAATAGATCTTATGCTGAGCGATACCGTAAATACAAGAATATGTCAGCCGGACACATCTTATGTGCTGATAGACAGAAGAGGCAAAAAGCTTGTAAACTGCCAGTATGAATTTGCCGTAATGGCCCAAAACAGTGCCGAAGAAAAGCATGAGTCATCCGATGGATTGGCGATTAAACCGAACACTGCTCAATAAAAACAAGACTCTTTGGAAAATTTATTGATTTTTTGACACTAAATTATCAATTATATATTGCAAGAATCAAAAAAATAGGGTACAATATTTATAGAAATACTCGGTTACACCGTAAAGAAAGGAAGTAGATACTATGAAACGTGTAGGTATTTTGACCAGCGGCGGAGATTGCCAAGGCTTGAATGCCGCTATACGAGGAGTGGCAAAGGCTCTTTATAATCACTATAAAAAGAATGAGATAAAGATTTTCGGTATAATTGACGGTTATCGCGGTCTTATATACGGTGAATATAAAGAAATGCAGGAGTCTGACTTTTCGGGTATTCTTACACAAGGCGGAACTATACTTGGCACATCACGTCAACCCTTTAAGCTTATGAGAGTTATAGATGATGAAAACAGCATTGATAAAGTAAAAGCCATGAAAGAACATTATCAGGAAATGAAGCTTGATTGTTTAGTCGTTCTGGGCGGTAACGGAACTCAAAAAACTGCAAATCTTCTTTCTCAGGAGGGGTTAAACGTCGTATCGCTTCCCAAAACGATAGATAACGATCTATGGGGTACAGATGTAACCTTTGGCTTCCAGAGTGCTGTGGATATTGCAACCAATGTTATCGACTGCATTCACACTACAGCAACATCACACGGACGTGTATTTATAATTGAGTGCATGGGTCATAAAGCAGGATGGCTTACACTTTATGCGGGCATCGCCGGCGGTGCAGACGTCATACTGATACCTGAGATACCGTATGATATAAATACCGTTATAAAAACAATTAAGAATAGAACAAAGAAGGGTAAGAATTTCTCTATTCTGGCGGTTGCCGAAGGCGCTATATCAAAGGAGCATGCCGCTCTGTCAAAGAAAGAAAAGAAGGCCGCCATTGCAGAAATGGCGTATCCGTCGGTTTCATATAAAATCGCACATGAAATTGAAGAAGCCACAGGTCAAGAAACACGTGTTACCGTTCCGGGTCATTTTCAAAGAGGCGGGAGCCCGTGCCCATATGACAGAACGCTATCCACAAGACTGGGTACTGCGGCGGCAAAGCTTATCATAGAAGGTAATTACGGTAATATGGTTGCTGTAAGGGGCGAGGATATAATTCCGGTTCCGCTCAGCGAAATAGCCGGAAAATTGAAGGTTGTTCCGGTAGATTCACCGGTCGTACGCTCAGCAAGAGAGCTTGGAATATGCATGGGTGATTAATTGCACCTGAGCAGATAAGAATACAAGAATTATTTTACGGGTTTACCCGATGATAATATAAGGGGGATATAATTTATGGCAAAGCAAACATCTGGATTAGTTCAGCAGGAAAGAAAGCGTTGGCTGTTTTTCGGCATACCGTTCACATTTACTAAGTATACGATAACGGAAAACAAGTTCATACTCAACGAAGGATTTTTTACAAGCACAGAGAACGAAATTCTTCTGTATAGAGTACTTGATATCACATTAAAGCGTACTTTATGGCAAAAGCTTTTCGGTCTTGGCTCTGTAATCGTTCAATCTCAGGATCAAACTCATCCTACGCTTGTTGTCAAAAACATCAAGCATTCGGTTCAATTTAAAGAGGAGTTGTCAACTCACGTTGAGATGGAGAAGGTACGTCTTAATATGCGCAGGGGTGAATACATACACAGCCCGGGCGGACATCATCATCCGGGTGACATTGATGATATTGATCCAAACTTCGATCACGGTGATATTGATCATCCCGATTTTGACAATG
>CADBRB010000273.1 GCA_902796955.1 uncultured Ruminococcus sp. | reverse complement strand
TCCGAAAAGATAATAGATATGGTTATCAAAGGCAAGGACGTATACGTCAACGTTAAATCTTTGGTAAACGATTTTCTTGAGAGCGAAGTCATCAAAAAGGATTATCTCCTCATAAATGTTGACGGTATCAACTCTCTCGGCGAGGCTGTCAACGATATTATGGCGGATATCATGCGTCAAAGTGCCGCCACAAAAACTGATGCTTCGCCAATCATGCCGGATTACGCAGATACAGAAGAACCTGCAGATGCATCGGAGGGAGAAGACCCAACTGTATCCGAACCTGTAGATGCAACGCCCACCCCCAATGAATTAAACAACTCATCGCTGCCGGAAGACGGCTCTGCCGAAACCGAAGCACCTGACGCAATTTCCGCTTCGGACGATTCAACCGCTTCATCGGCTGAAAATGAGCCTGTATTTGAGGACAACGAGGCGGAGGACGATGATTTTAATTACGGCTATAATCCTGTTGATGATTCGTCTGCAACCGATGACGATATGTCATCCGGCGGAATGTCATTGAATTTTGAACTTCCGAAGGTAAATCTTGATTGTCTTAAAACTCTGGTTGCTCCGTTGGCATCCGGAATACAAAAGACATTTTCTTCAGCGGAATTTAACGTATTCAGCGTAGACGCACAGGGCTATAATGTAATGGAGATAAATCAGTCAGATGTACTTGCAATAGTTAAGAACATTCTCTTAAAGTACAGAGAAGACTCTCAAAATCTCTATACAGCATTGCAGGAGTGCATCACCCAATCCGGAATTTCGGATATGCTGCCCTCATTTACTCAGCAGGATATTGAAAAAGGGCTGGATGATGCGGTATTAACCGTTCAGGATGCGATTGATTTTGATGAAACAGACGGCATTAGCTTCCTGTTTAACGTTAAGTCAAAATACAGCGGCGATACGTTCAGCGGCGGCTTTGAGTTCAGCTTCCAGCAGGATGCAACTCAGCTCTCGTTCAGCGTTATGACCGATAGAACAAAGGATTCATCGGCGTCAGTAAATGCACCGAGCGATTACTGTACTCTTACGGACTTTGTATCTGCCGTTTTGCCCGAAGCTATAGCAGGTCTTAGCAGCGGCGATATCATGATAGAAGATCCCGGTGACGGCGAAGATCACTTAAGTATATTTAGTTAAAGTAATTTAGTAAAACAAATTATATAAATCTTGAAAGGAAAGAATAACAATGAGCAGAGTTTATAATTTTTCAGCTGGTCCCTCAATTCTACCTGAGTCGGTTTTAAAAATTGCCGCAGATGAAATGATGGATTATCATGGCAGCGGACAATCGGTAATGGAGATGTCCCACCGCTCCAAGGTCTATGACGATATCATCAAGGAAGCGGAAAGATTACTTCGTGAGATAATGAACATACCTGATAACTACAAGGTGCTGTTTTTACAGGGCGGAGCGTCCTCGCAGTTCGCAATGATACCGCTGAATCTTTTAAACAAATCCAAAAAAGCAGACTTCGTAATAACAGGTCAATGGGCAACAAAAGCATATCAGGAGGCCTCAAGATACGGTGAAGCGCACATTGTAGCGTCATCAAAGGATAAGACCTTCTCATATATACCAAAGCTTGACCCGTCAACATTTACAAAGGACGCCGATTATTTCCATATCTGCGTAAACAATACCATTTACGGTACTTGCTACCATGAGCTTCCCGATACAGGCGATGTACCGCTTGTAGGCGATATTTCATCATGTATCCTTTCAGAACCTATTGACGTTTCAAGGTTCGGTCTGTTATATGCCGGCGCTCAGAAGAACATGGCTCCCGCAGGTCTTACCGTAGTAATCATTCGTGAGGATTTGATAGGACATTCACAGGATATCACACCTACCATGTTCAAATATGAAACACACAGCGAAAACGGCTCTATGTACAACACACCGCCCTGCTATATCATTTATATAGCAAAGCTGGTGCTTGAATGGCTCAAAAATGATATAGGCGGTCTTGAAAACATGAAGAAGATAAACGAGAAAAAGGCCGGTATAATCTACGACTTCCTCGACAATTCCAAAATGTTCAGAGGAACCGTTGTAAAAGAGGACAGATCCCTTATGAACATTCCGTTTGTAACAGGCGATGCAGATCTCGACGCTAAATTCATTAAAGAGGCAACCGCCGCAGGCTTTGTAAATCTTAAGGGTCACCGTTCAGTCGGAGGCATGCGTGCATCGGTTTACAACGCAATGCCTGTTAAGGGCTGCGAAGCTCTTGTAGAGTTTATGAAGAAGTTTGAGGAAGAAAACTCTTAAAACTTAAAAGTATTTTTAGTATATATTCCCGACATTGCCGTTGTATATAAAGTGTACTCAGGCTTGTCGGGAATGGCTTATATAATATTTATCAGTAATTGAAAGGAGCATATTTTAATGTATAATGTACTGACATTGAATAAAATTGCAAAAGTAGGTATAGATTGTTTAGGAGATAAGTTTAGTTGCTCATCAGAGGTAAGTGCGCCTGACGCAGTTCTTGTACGTTCAGCTTCAATGCATGAATATGAATTTAATGACAACCTGCTTGCTATAGCCAGAGCTGGAGCAGGTGTAAATAATATTCCGATACCGAAGTGCAGTGAACTCGGCGTTGTTGTATTCAATACTCCGGGTGCAAACGCAAACGCTGTAAAAGAGCTGGTATTATCAGGATTACTTATCAGCTCAAGAAAAGTTATCGACGGTATAGAGTGGGCAAAAACTCTTAAGGGTAACGGAGCAGAAGTTGGCAAAATGGTTGAAAAGGGAAAAAGCGCCTTTGCAGGACCGGAAATCAAGGGCAAAAAGCTTGGTGTTATAGGTTTAGGTGCTATAGGCGTGCTTGTAGCCAATGCAGCTCTTGCACTCGGCATGGAGGTTTACGGCTATGACCCGTTCCTCTCTGTAAATGCGGCATGGGCTGTTGCTCCAAGCGTCAAAAAGGTAAACTCACTTGATGAGATTTACGCTGTTTCCGACTATATCACAATACACGTACCGCTCAACGATTCCACAAAAGCCATGATTTGCGAGGAGTCACTCGCTAAAATGAAGAACGGTGTAAGAATAATGAACTTCTCAAGAGATGGTCTTGTAAACTCCACCGATATTATTAAAGGTTTGGATTCCGGAAAAATTGCAGCATATGTAACCGACTTTGCAACAGATGATATACTGGGTCTTGACGGCGTTATTGCTATACCTCATCTGGGTGCGTCAACTCCCGAATCTGAGGATAACTGCGCTGTTATGGCGGCAAATCAGGTCAAGGATTACATGATAAACGGCAACATTAAAAACTCTGTAAATATGCCATGCGTTGAAATGCCGCGCTCAGGCGACGCAAGAATTTGCGTTATATATAAGAGCGATTCACTTGATATTGCAGACATTTGCGGCAAAGTAAAGGCAGCTTCTCTGCAAATTGTAAACATGGAGAATAAGAGCAGAAACGATTACTCTTATGCCGTAATAGACGTTACAGGCAATGCCGACGATACGTTAAAAGCAGAGCTTGAAGCCGCCGGCGCAATCAAAGTAAGAATCATATAATCAACAGAATACCACAGTGTATAAGGAACGAACGCTTTAAAGCTTCGCTCAAGGCATACCAAGCCTGCACTAACGAGTATAAAAAGCTCCGTATCACCAATTAGTGGTACGGAGCTTAACTATTATATCGCAACAGATGCAAACTGATGTAATTAACTGTATCACGCACAATGTAACTAACGGAAACGGCG
>CADBRB010000272.1 GCA_902796955.1 uncultured Ruminococcus sp. | reverse complement strand
GCCCATGCCTTGAGCCACCATTCTCTTGATTGTTTCGGTATCGTTTACCCTTGCCGTTATATTCAATTCGTTTTCATCAATGCCTATGCTCTTAATATAGTCCCTGAACGCTTTGTCAGTACCGGAGCCGTTTTCACGCATTATCAAAGGCAGTTTCAGCAGGTCACGGCCCAATATGCCGTGAGCTTTCTTTTCGGCATATTGCTCGGTATTTCTAACCGCCATAATCAGTTTATCGCTTGCTATGGGAATATATGTAAGACATTCCGGCTCAAGCATTGCACCCACAAAACCCATGCGAACTGCTCCGTCCTTGAGCATACGGTGTACCCTTGCCGAATCCCCGCAGCTAAGCTCACATCTTATATCGGAATACTTTTTTTTGAAATCTGCAAGATATTTAGGCAGGAGATACTGCCCCGGTATGGTCGAAGCTCCCAAATAGAGAACATCGGAGCGCTCTTTATCGTTGAACATTTCAGATAACTCCCGGCAATCGGAGAGTATCCGTTTTGCTATGGGATATATCTGCTCGCCCTCAGCGGTCATTCTTACGCTGTGCCTGTCGTCCCTTACAAAAAGCGGATGCCTCACAATGTGCGAAAGCTCACTTATATGCGAGCTGACTGTTGACTGACTGAGAAAAAGTGCCTGCGCCGCACGTGAAAAGCTGCTGTATTCGGCAACTGCAATAAACGCTTCGAGTTGTTTTATTGATATCTGTGACAAGGTGTAAAGCACTCCTTTTCTGCTATTATGTATATTCGCTTATTGATGAAGGAATATTCTCTTGCCGCCCCTGTATTTTTTTACAACACCTATACGCTGTGCCGAGGGTACGGCACCGTTAAGCTCTTCAAAAAGAGCATCGGCGTCACTTGCGTCAACAGCCATGAGCAATCCTCCCGAGGTTTGCGGGTCATACAGCATATCCTGTACCGCAAGCTCGGTTTCTCCTGCGTCTACATAGGGTTCTGCAAAGCTTCTGTTTCTATACATTCCCTCAGGCAGAAGTCCCATTCTTGCAAGCTCCAGTGCTTCCGGAATAAGGTCAATCGCATTTGTGTTTATATGTATTTCAACATCACTGCCCTGCGCCATTTCGCAGGTATGCCCCATAAGAGCAAAGCCTGTAACGTCTGTACAGGCGTGAACACGGTATTTTACCATTATATCACGTGCGGTTTTGTTCAGGGTAGTCATAAGCTTTACAGCGAGCTTTTGAGCTTCTTCGCTCACCATATCCACCTTTGCCGAAGTGGTAAGTATGCCTATGCCGAGCGGTTTTGTAAGTATAAGCACATCGCCGTCCTTTGCACCGCTGTTTGTAAGTACCTTTTCGGGATGAACAAAGCCTGTGACGGCAAGCCCGTATTTGGGCTCATTGTCAAGAATGCTGTGTCCTCCGGTAATAATTACACCTGCCTCATACGCCTTGTCGTAGCCGCCCCTTAGAATGTTATGTACTGCCTCTTTAGGCAAATCGGCAGGAACAGCCATTATATTGAGCGCCAGCTTAGGCTCGCCGCCCATTGCATATACGTCCGAAAGTGCGTTGGTAGCCGCTATTGCGCCAAAAGTATACGGGTCATCGGCAATAGGCGGAAAGAAGTCCACCGTCTGCACAAGGGCAAGCTCATCGCTTACCTTATAGACACTGGCATCATCGCTCTTATCAAAACCAACCAGCAGGTTTGGGTCTGTGCGTACCTTCATTCCGCCTAAAAGCTGTGCAAGCACGCCTGCACCAACTTTTGCGCCGCAACCGGCGCAGTTAGCCAGTTTAGTAAGCTTTACTTCATTTTCCATATGTCAATACTCCTTAATTTTCAAATTTATCTCTTATCCGAGATTTTTTCACTGTTTTTTAACGTCTGTTCCGGATATAACATTTGTAAAGTGCAGAATTGCCTCCAAAACTCCTCCGCCTATGGCAAGAGCTTTATCCGAGGCAGTAAGGCAGTACTCTGTTTTACCTCTCGGATCGACATCGCCCGATTTCATTCCTGCATACACCTGCACGCCGTCGGCAATCAGTCCTCGCAAAACTCCGTCTATGGTACAAATCATCGGTTTGCCGTTTACGTATCCGACCACATCGCCCGCTTCTACAGTGTCCCCGATTTTACGAACTCCTTCAAACGCTCCGTC
>CADBRB010000271.1 GCA_902796955.1 uncultured Ruminococcus sp. | reverse complement strand
GAAAAGTACGAAACGAGCAGAGTTGCTCTCTTTGATAAGAGAAAAAGGCTCACTGAAAATGTATATAAGGCCGCAACCGCTAAGCTTATTGATTTTTCTACTTCAGACAAATATTCCGATTATCTTAAAAAATCGGCTGTAGATGTTGCGCAGGTCGTAGGTGATAAGAATTCGGTTATCTATATAAAGCCTGCAGATGAGAAGTATGAGGCTGAATTGAAAGAAATACTGGGCAAATGCTCTGTATGCGAATACTCCGATGAAATAAAAATCGGCGGCTTTAAGCTGTATTGCCCGGAGCTAAAAATCATAATTGACGAAACATTGGATTCAAAGCTTAATAATACGCGTGAATGGTTTATGGAGCATTCCGGTTTAAAAGTTCTTTGATTCAGATATGTTATTTAAAACTGACATCGTGCGTACTTTTGTTGCGCAATACTAAATTATATATGCTATAAGGCATTATAATCAGTGCGAGGTGAAAGGGCTATACCTTTGATATGGATAATAAAAATGTAATTACAGGAATAAACGGTCCTGTTGTAACAATTACCGATACTGACGCTTTTTCAATGCTTGAAATGGTTTATGTGGGCGATGAAAGGCTTATCGGTGAGGTAATAGATATAACCGATAAAAAGACGACGGTTCAAGTTTATGAGGATACGACCGGATTGAAGCCCGGAGATATTGTTGAAGGAACACACTCCCCTATGGGTATTTTACTTGGTCCGGGAATAATGGATAATATTTTTGACGGAATAGGCAGACCTTTAAAGGCGATAGAGGAGATATCCGGAGCTTTTATTTCACGAGGAGCGGCGGTATCTTCATTAGATGAAAACAGGCTTTGGAATGTTCAACTGTGTGTTAAAGCAGGAGATAAGCTCAGTGGAGGCAGTATATATGCCACTTGTGAAGAAACTGAGATAATTCAGCACAGGTGCATTGTCCCGCCTGATTTGAGCGGAATTGTAGAGAGTGTTATGCCCGACGGGCAATACAAAGTGAATGATACGGTGGCTGTTTTAAAGGATAATAACGGAGTTAGACATAATCTAACGTTGTGCCATTATTGGCCTATAAGAACACCTCGACCGGTAAAAAAGCGATTACCGGCAACGATTCCTCTCGTAACAGGTCAGCGTGTTATTGATACTCTTTTGCCGATAGCAAAAGGTGGCTCTGCTGCAATTCCGGGTGGATTTGGAACAGGAAAAACCATGACACAGCATCAACTTGCAAAATGGTGTGACGCTGATATTATTGTATATATCGGGTGCGGTGAACGAGGCAACGAGATGAGCCAGGTTTTGAGTGAATTTTCAGAGCTTATTGATCCCAAGTCAAACAGACCGATGACAGATAGAACGGTGCTTATTGCCAACACCTCAAATATGCCTGTCGCCGCAAGAGAGGCATCAATCTACACGGGTATAACCATTGCCGAGTATTACAGAGATATGGGCTATGATGTGGCAATAATGGCTGATTCCACGTCACGCTGGGCGGAGGCTCTCAGAGAGATATCCGGTAGATTGGAGGAAATGCCTGCCGAAGAGGGATTCCCTGCATATTTGCCATCAAGACTTTCCGAGTTTTATGAGCGTGCAGGCCGTGTTAAGGTTCTTTCCGGCAAGGAAGGCAGTGTAACGATAATCGGCGCAGTTTCTCCTCAGGGAGCTGATTTTTCCGAACCGGTCACTCAGAACACAAAGAGATTTACACGTTGCTTCTGGGCGCTGGATAAATCCCTTGCTTATGCAAGACACTATCCGGCTATCAACTGGATGACCAGCTACAGTGAGTATTTCTCTGATTTGGATAACTGGTTTGCTACAAATTACGGAGAAGATTTTATTAGGCTTAGGCAGTCGGTAAACTACCTATTGCATGAAGAAGACAGGCTAATGGAGATAGTAAAGCTTATCGGCTCCGACGTTTTGCCGGACGACCAAAAGCTTATAATCGAAGTCGCCAGAGTTATTAGAGTAGGCTTTTTACAGCAGAATGCTTTTCACCAGGAGGATACCTATGTACCGCTTGAAAAGCAAAAAAAGATGATGCACGTAATAATTCATCTTTATCAAAAGGCGAAGGTGCTTGTTAGTACGTCTATACCTATTTCTCGTATTACTCAAACCGGACTCTTTGATAAGCTTACAAAAATGAAGTATGATATTCCAAACGATAGGCTCGATATGTTTGATGATTATATAGAGCAGATAGATACGGCGCTGGCGTCGATTTCGCACATTTAATAACGGAAGTGAGTAGGACATGATTATTGATTATCTTGGTGTTAAAGAGATTAACGGCTCGTTAATTGTTCTTGACGGAATAAAAAACGCTTCTTATGAAGAAATAGTCGATATCAATTTGGATAACGGCACGTCAAGAAGAGGCAGAATCGTTCAAATCGACGGTGAACGCATTGTTGTGGAGGTATTTGAAGGTACAAGATCTATATCACTTAACAACACAAAAACAAGGCTTTTGGGTAGACCGATGGAGATGCCTCTTTCACCTGAGATTCTGGGTCGTGTTTTTAACGGTGCAGGTAAACCTATTGACGGTTTGGGAGATATTTTCCCTCATAAAAGAATGAATATTAACGGAACTCCGATAAATCCCGTTTCAAGAACATATCCGCATAACTTTATAAATACGGGCATTTCTACTATTGACACGTTGATTACTCTTATCAGAGGACAAAAGCTGCCTATTTTTTCAGGCTCAGGTATGAGGCATAATGAGTTGGCTGTACAAATAATCAGGCAGGCAAAGCTTTCTGACGATGAACAGCAAAATTTTTGTGTTGTGTTTGCCGCAATGGGTGTAAAAAACGACGTTGCGGAATATTTCCGCAAAAGCTTTGAGGATTCAGGCGTTCTTCAAAAGGTTGTTATGTTTTTGAATTTGTCAAATGACCCGATTATCGAGAGAACACTGACGCCCAGATGTGCATTGACTGCCGCAGAATATCTTGCTTTTGAGATGGATATGCACGTTCTTGTTATTATGACAGACATAACGTCATATGCGGAGGCTGTTCGTGAGTTCAGCTCTTCCAAGGGTGAAATTCCGAGCAGAAAGGGCTATCCCGGATATTTATACTCTGATCTTGCTTCGCTCTATGAGCGTGCAGGCATGATTAAGGGACACAAGGGCTCTGTAACACAAATACCGATTTTAACAATGCCTAATGACGATATAACGCATCCGGTACCGGATTTAACAGGATATATAACAGAAGGACAAATAGTTTTGGACAGGTCGCTTGAAGGTCAGGGAATATATCCCCCTGTAGGAGTTCTCCCCTCTCTTTCAAGATTGATGAAGGACGGTATAGGCGAAGGCTTTACCCGTGAAGATCACGCTCCGCTTGCTAATCAGCTTTTTGCCGCATATGCAAAGGTAATGGATGCCAGACTTCTTGCATCGGTAATCGGTGAAGATGAGCTTTCCGCCATAGATAAGAAGTATTTGCAGTTTGGCAGAGAGTTTGAGAGTGTTTTTGTGAATCAGGGCTTGACCGACAACCGTTCCATAAATGACAGCTTAAATCTCGGATGGAAGCTTATTTCGCTTTTACCGCGCAGTGAATTGGACAGAATTGATGACGCTTTACTTGACAAATACTATGTGAATAACGATTGTGAGTGACAGAAGGTGATTTTTTGGCTTTGCAGGTTACACCTACAAAAGGAAGTTTGATTAATACTAAAAAATCCTTGGAGCTTTCAAAACTGGGCTTTGAGCTGCTTGATAAAAAGCGTAACATTCTTGTTAAAGAAATGATGACTCTTATTGACCATGCCAATAAAATTCAATCAAAAATAGACTCTACTTATCAGGACGCTTATGACGCCCTGAGATATGCCAATATAACACTCGGCTTTTGCAGTGATATCGCTTCGACCGTACCGGTTGAGAACAGCCTGCAGTTGTCCTATCACAGTGTTATGGGTGTGGAAATACCGATTTTGACTATCGAAGCAACTCCCCCTGCCCTAACCTACGGTCTTTATTCAACCAACACATTACTTGACGATGCATACTCAAAATTTCATGAGGTAAAGCTGCTTACAACTGAGCTTGCCGAAATTGAAAACAGTATCTACAGGCTTGCAAATGCAATCAAGAAGACCCAAAAAAGAGCGAACGCTCTGAGAAATATAATGATTCCCCGCTTTGAGGAAACCGTAAAGTTTATATCTGATTCATTGGATGAAAAAGAGCGTGAGGAATTTATCAGATTAAAGGTTATAAAAAATAATAAAGAACAAAATCTATAAAAAATCAGAACCATCACGTCAGTGGTGGTTCTGATTTTTGTTAAGATGCCGTCAATAACAGCATTTGAAATTGTAATAAGAAGTAACGAGCTACGGATTATCCGATCTGCCGAGCAGATAATCAACCGAAACGCAGAGAATATCTGCAAGAGCAACAAGCTCAATATCTGTAACAAAGCGAATTTGACCCTCAAGTTTGGAAAGACCCGATGAATTCATATCTACGCCGTTTACCTGTAGCTGAGCAAGAAGTTCTTTCTGCTTCATACCTTTCTTTTTACGTATATACTCAACTCTTGCACCGATTAAATTTCTATCACCGAGTGATTGTTTTCTCAGCCTCATTATAAAGCCTCCAAGCATTGTAATATTATTCTGAATTTTTATAGCATGAACAGAATTACTCTGTAAACGCAAGCACTGCTACAACAAATTTTGAATATTAAACATCGTTAGCGATGATATCATCATAGCTCTCTCTTTTTACAATAACTCTCGCTTCTCCGTCATTGACCATCACGATTGCCGGGCGTGGTATCCTGTTATAATTTGACGCCATTGAGTAATTATAGGCGCCAGTTGAAAGTACAGCCAATATATCCCCTACTTGTGCGGACTGTATGTGAGTATGCTCCTGTATTAAATCTCCGCTTTCACAACATTTGCCTGCTACTGTTACTATATCATCTGCCGGTAGGTCAGCTTTATTGGCAATCAAAACGGTGTAATCTGCTCCGTATAGCGCATAGCGGATGTTGTCAGACATACCTCCGTCTACCGATACGTATTTACGTATACCCGGTATATTCTTAATACCGCCTACAGTGTACAGCGTCACACCGGCTTCACCTACGATAGAGCGTCCCGGCTCAATAAATATGAACGGCACGGGTAAACCGTATTCAGCGGCTTTTGCGTGTACCGCATCAGACACAGCCTTCATATAATTTTCAAAATCCGTCGGATTATCGGTGGCTAAATATCGAATGCCAAAGCCACCGCCAAGATTAAGCTCTTCAACAGTAACACCAAATCTGTTTTTAATCTCTTTTATAAAATCCATCATAACCTCGGCGGCATGCACGAACGGTTCGATATCAAAAATTTGCGAGCCGATATGGCAATGAAATTCCTTTAGACGCAGATGGCTGTACTCAAGCACTTTTTGAACAACATCAAATGCATCTCCGTTTTCGATTATAAAGCCGAATTTTGAATCAATTTGACCTGTTTTGATAAAATCATGAGTATGTGCGTCTATGCCCGGAGTTATTCTGAGGGAAACATTTGCATTTATTCCGAGTTCCTCGCACATATTCTCAATTATATCTATTTCGGATAAATTATCTATTACGATTTTGCCTACTCCCGATTTTAATGCATATTCAATTTCATCGGGAGTCTTATTATTTCCGTGGAAATGTATTTTCTCGGCAGGAAAGCCAACGCTTAAAGCAGTGTAAAGCTCACCGCCGGAAACAACGTCAAGTCCCATTCCCAATCGCTTCATTATTCTGCAAAGCTCTTTGCAGCAAAGAGCTTTGCTTGCATACATAGGCAAGCCTTTTGAGTTATAATATTTTTTAAAAGAATCAAGATAAGCATTGCAGGCTTGTTCTATTTTTTTCTCATCAAGCACATATAAAGGCGTGCCGTATTGCATTGCCAAATCTACCGCATCGCAACCGCCTATTGTTAAATGCCCCTTTGAGTTTACGTTGAGGCTGTCATTATTGTACATAACCATCATCCTTATTAAATCAATTATATTTCAGAAAGGATATATTCTCTAATATCCTCTGCACCTGAACCATTAAGTGCCGAGAAAGGAAACAGCATAACGTCAGACAAATCTGAAAATAAATCTTTGAAATACTGTAACTGATTGTTTAACTGTGTTTTATTTAATTTATCGGTCTTTGTTAAGACTATAGCGAACGGCAAGCCCTTGCTGTAAAGATAATCGACCATTTGTGCGTCATTTGCACCTATTTGATGCCTTATGTCGATAATTTGTATAATAAGAGCAAACCTTCTGTCTTGATTGAAATAACCCTCTACAAGCTCAGCCCAACGAGCTTTTTCGGATTGTGAAACCTTTGCGTAACCGTAGCCGGGCAAATCTACAAGCTTGAACTCTTTCAAGTCGTAAAAATTAATGGTAGCTGTTTTGCCGGGGGTTGCGCTTACTCTCGCAAGAGATTTTCTGTTTATAAGCTTGTTTATCAGCGATGACTTGCCTACATTTGATTTACCGGAAAAAACTATCTCCGGCACTGTAGAGGCAGGAAGCTGACCTGCTTTGCCGCAGGCTAACTGAAATGTTGCATTTTGAAAGCTCATAATTAATTCTCCTGTACTTATATACTATAAAAAATATAGTAAATCAAAATTTAATATCATTGATTTGCATTTGTAAAACTGTTTTTAAATGCAGATGCAATCACATCATCAAAATATTTAACCGGAACAAATTGTAATTCTTCTTTTACCTTGGGGTCTATCTCCTCAAGATCAGGAACATTAGCCTCAG
>CADBRB010000270.1 GCA_902796955.1 uncultured Ruminococcus sp. | reverse complement strand
CTGTAGGCGGCTATGACTGGCAATGGAACAGCTCCTCCACATACGATATAGCAAATGCGGAAAAAGAATCTGTCATGATGGAATCATATGCTATGATGCACAACGGCGACGCTCTTTTTAAATATATAAACAGCAACACAAAAGGCAGCTTTATGGTCATGGAAGTAAATGTAATAAAAAAATCTTCCGGTGCAATAGATGCGGATAAAAGTAATGTTTTTATTGTTGGGCAAAATATATTTGAAAGCATGGCAAGCACAACAACATGGCACTATTATAAAAAATATACCTTTGGAGAACTGCTTGACGAGGGTTATTTACCTATTACCTGCGCCGAGCTTAAGGCAAATGACAGCACACTGCTTGCTCCTATCATATATGTTTCGGAATTTGAGGGCGGTAAAAGGGTAACAATAACGGATAAAAACGAGAACTCTGTTATATATTATACCGTTGACGGCACAACACCTTCACAGTACAATACAAAATATACCGGCACCATAACCGTTACCACAACCGCCACAATAAACGCCATAGCTATATCCGATGACGCAAAAAGCCCTATTGCACTGCGCAGCGTAGAGGTAACGGAAAGCCCTGCGCCCACACTTGATATAGCAGATTTTATTGCGGGTAAAATGATTACCGCACGGGCAATAGACTCTGATACATCCGTATACTACTCAGTTGACGGCACGGCATTTGAAAAGTACAACACTCCGTTTATCGTTGATCATAAATGCCCCGTAATATGCTATTCGGTAAAAAGCGGCTGCAGGCGCAGCAAAATGATTCAAACCACAGTGAATATAAAAACGGTATCTCCACCCGTTATAAAGAGTATTGAAAATACAGCGGGCGGCAAGCGGGTTACCGTATCATCAAATACTCCGGATGCAGTATTCTACTACACCGTAGACGGCACGGAGCCTTATGAATCAAGCAAAAACTTTAAGGATACTCTCGTAATAGGCTCTTCGTGTACATTGCGTTTGCGGGCAATGAAGAGCGGCATGGGCGTAAGCGATATTATAAGCGTACATATAGAGCTGTCCAAAATACAGGCTCCGGAAATAATCCCCACAAACATAATAGGAGGTCAAAAAATAGCTTTAAAATGCCAAACTCCCGGCAGCCGCATATACTATACCATTAACGGCTCTACTCCAAAGCCCACGGGAGAGGTATACAGCAAACCGTTTTTTGTTACCGAAAACTGCACCGTAAAGGCAATATCTGTAATCGACGGCGGCCAACCCGCTATGGCTGAGAAGAATATATTTGTATCACAGGTTTCTGTTCCCATAATCAAGGCGGACGAAAACATGGTTGTTACTCTTTCCTGCAAGACCAGCGGAGCGGTTATATACTACTCCGTTGACGGAAAATATCCGACTATGATATCTCCAAAGTACAAAAGCAAATTCTCCGTAAGCAAGGGAACTACAGTGCGTGCATTTGCAGTAAGGAACGGCATGAAGCTGAGCGATACAGTTTCGGTTAAAATAAACGGCGCATTAAACACCGAATCAACAATGGTACTTAGCGACTATAATTACCCTGCAATTTTAAATTTCGGACAAAATTTTGAGATAAAAGGTAAAATCAAGTCAAATTACAAAATAATCTCCGTTACGCTGGGCATATACGATGACTCCGAACAGCTTTTATCTTGGGCAAGTATGAACCCGGACTCAAAGGAGGCTGACCTTGCCAATCTAAAAGACATTATAGATTTTTCAAAATCAAATTCCGGCGAGAATTATTACAGAATAACCGCTACCGATTTGCAAGGTACAAAACGCCTGCTTAATATGCAGTACACCGTTACCGAGCCGGGTGAAAGCGTTTCTCTTTTATCGCTGACGGACGGGCTTTTTCCGACTAAGCTAAAGCTTAATGAAAGCTTCGGCATTCACGGCAGAATAACCTCAAACTATGATTTAAGGAATATTATTCTGGGTATATTTGACGCAAACAGCAGAGCTGTAAACGTAGTAAAATGCAATCCCCAGTCAAAAAGCTTTTATCTGAGCGCAGTGTCTAACGAGCTGAATTTTTCCGAGCTTGAAAGCGGTACATACTACCTTCGTATAACCGCTGTAGATAAAGCTGTTAAAAAGACTCTTCTCAATCATGAGTTCAGCATACAAACCGAAACCGGAAAAACAGGCATTGCTCTTAAAAATCAGGCGTTGCCGGAAATACTTGAGAAGGGAAGCAGATTTGCCGTAAAGGGCAAGCTGATTTCCGAGAGAATAATAAAATATATCAGTGTCGGACTCTATGAGAATGACGACAGAAAAATTTTTAATAAAAAAATCACGACAAACAGTACGGAATATGATCTATCTCTTATAGCGGATTATCTTAACTTTGAATATCTTGATACAGGCATCTATAAACTGCGTATTACTGCCGGTGACGCTTCCGAGGAATACAGGCTTGTAAATCAGGAGTTTATAATAACCGAAGGCAAAAACAGCCATATGATGAATATAGCCAAGCTCTATTCATATGACTACAGAGATACGGTTTGCAGGATAGGCGGCAAGAATTATTCGGTAGAATCCTGCGGCAGCTTTGCCGCCTGCATAGCCATGCTTCAAAACTATCTGAATATTGAAAGCAATGCGATTTCTCCCGATGATGTTTTGAAAAAAGCATATGACAAGGGCATTTTTACTGGCAGTATACCTTCCCCAAGACAGATTTTGGAGCTTTGCTACAGATACTATAACATGGACATGAAATTGATAGATGACGTGCAGGAAATGACAGACGCCGTTAAACAACACGTACCCGTAATCGCCCATATAAAAAACGGAGAGTTCAACAATCGGAGCGAATACGTTGTAATAAAAGGGTATTCTGTTACGGAAAACGGTGAGTACATATATATCAACGCTCCTTCTTCCCCCGTTTTGTCGTCACGGGCAATAAGCCTTTCGGATTTTCTTAAAATGCTGGACTTAAATGTATTTATTCCGGCGTATTCATAAGCAAAAAAGAGCTGTCACAATTTTCGTGTGACAGCTCTCATTATATACAATTCTCAGGGTTATGAATAAATCCACGTAAAAATCACGCTTGCAGCCGAGGCAAGCATAATAATAACGTATATGGCAGTAAATGCAACTGCTTTTACCGATGTCAGCGGTATATTACGCAGACTTGCGTTTTCGGTCACAGCAATCAGCGAATATCCCGTCAAGCCGAAAATAAACACAGCAAGCAACGCTCCGTTACGGGAGGGTGTATAAAGCTCATTGCGTATGATTTCAGCCTCGGCAGCTATTGCCGTAAATATGCACAAACACAGCCGTGCTGTTCTGTACAGCTTGACCGCTCCGAAAACCATAGTCTGCTTAAGCTTTTTAATCATTTTAAAAAACAGGAGCGTAACAAAGCACAAATACAGATTTTTTACCGCTATCCTAAGTATCAGCATGGTAGATGAATACCAGTTTATCTCCTGCCTGACTATAAGCCGTACAGCAAGAATAAAAAGTGCTAAAACCGCAGATATTATCATACCGACGGTGTAACCGTCAAGGCGCTGTTTTTTCATAAATCACACATTCCTTTGGCTTTATACTAAACCGGCATACGGCTTCTGTCTTATAATCTCATATATAATATAAGTCGGATAAAAAGAATCTCTCTCCCAACTCAAACTTGTCTTTCAGCTCTTCGCTTACAAGCACCTTGTAATCCTTAGTTAGTATAACCGCTTTAAACTGCGGATTATTCGCTAAAAACTCCTTCGCCTTTTCACTGCCCATAACATAAAATGCGGTTGATAAGGCATCACCCATAGTTCCGTCCTTAGTTATTACCGTCGCCGATAATATATCGCTCTCCGACGGTGCGCCGGTTGACGGGTCTATTATATGGTGATAACGTTTTCCGTCACGCTCAAAAAAGCGTTGATATCCACCTGACGTAATAGCCGCTTCATCGGTTATTGAGAGTACGCCTATGTAATCGTTTTCATAATCTGGATGCTGTATACCTACATACCAGGGATTGCCGTCCGGCTTTGAGCCTATGGCCTGCACATTGCCGCCAAGACTTATCAAGCCCGATTTAACACCCTTTTCTTTGGCTTTTTCGTACAGCTTTGAGGCTATATAGCCCTTTGCTATACCTCCAAGGTCTATCTGCATACCTGTTAAAAGCCTTACGGAAAGATTATCGGGGTTAAATTGTATCTTGCGGCTGCCGGTAAACATCAATAGCCGTCTTAACTCTTCGTTTTCGGGTATTTTATATTCACCTGTTGTAAAGCCCCAAGCCTTAACTATCGGGTAAACCGCTATATCAAAGGCGCCATCGGTAATTTCATTGGCATTTACGGCACGGTTTATCAAATTAAATGTTTCCGCCGAAACCTGCTGAAATGTACCGTTGTTATTGTTAAGCAGAGATACCTCGCTTGTTTCTATGGTTGTTGAAAATCTGTTTTCGTACCTGTCTATCCAGTATTCTAAAACATTAAAGACATCTTCGTCCTCAACGTCATATAATGTAATATCTATAACGGTATCAAATGCTATCAGCTTTCTTGTTTCTTTGTTATCGGGCTGAAATACCGGGTTTATGTCACATCCTGTTATTATTGAGGCACAAATCACGGCAGACATTAACATAGACAAAAGTTTTTTCATATACTCACCTTATATTGATGTGACTGCCGCCAAAAGCACTGAGCCAACCATAAGCGCAGCGCATACTATAGCCACTATTTTTACAAACAAATTGTATTTTTTTCTGCTATACGGTTTTTTACCTGCCATTTAAAATCAAGACCTTTCAATAATATTTACAATTTATATACGCCAAGCAATTTTCCAAAAATGCCAAAACATATTTTTCCTGTTGCTTTTATGTCTATTCTCTATTATACATGGTTGTTATAAAAAATTCAACCGAAAATTCATTCCTGTTATCTTCCGCTTGATTTATGGCTTTTACGGTGGTATACTATGGGATATCTTCAAACTGTCTATAAAACGTTTATTTTGGTCGCATTATTTTACAAAATATACCGTGTACGGGGCGATTTATAATGATAAGATTACTTATAAAGCTGTTTATTAAGAACAGCCAGAATACAGATGACAAAAATGTTAGAATACAATACTGCGTACTTGCAAGTGCAACGGGTATTTTTTTCAACATCGTTTTGTTTATCTCAAAATATTTTGCGGGCGTCATCAGCAATTCCATAGCGATTACCGCAGATGCCTTCAACAATCTGTCAGACGCCTTTTCATCGGCAGTTTCCTTAATCGGATTTAAACTATCCGGTAAAAAGCCCGATGAGGGGCATCCGTTCGGTCACGGCAGAATAGAATATGTAACCGGATTTACGGTTTCTTTATTTGTTCTTGTCATGGGCTTTGAGATAGCCAAAAGCTCCGTGCAGAAAATCATATCACCCGAAGCAGGAAAAACCGGTGCAATATCAATAGCCATACTTATTTTATCAATAGCCGTTAAATCATATATGGCGGTTTACGGCAAAAGTATAGGTAAAAAAATCGACTCCGCCGCATTACTTGCCACTGCAACAGATTCATTAAGCGACTGTCTTGCAACCGGTGCTGTATTGGCATCTATGCTTATATACGGTTTTACCGGGCTGAACATTGACGGCTACTGCGGATTGCTCGTTTCGTTATTTATTTTAAAAGCGGGCTTATCTGCGGCAAAGGAAACGCTTTCGCCGCTTTTGGGTCAACCGCCTAAGCAGGAGCTTGTGGAAGAAATAAACGGCATTGTGCTTGAGCATACGGAAATAATCGGAATACATGACCTTATCGTGCATGACTACGGTCCGGGCAGATTGATGATAAGCCTGCACGCAGAGGTTCACGGCGATAACAATATTATAGACATACACAACATTGTTGACAGTATAGAAAGAGAGCTGGACGAAAAGCTCGGTTGTGCATCTGTTATACATATTGACCCGGTGGAAACCGACAACCTGGAGGAGATGCGCCGCAAGGAGGAAATCTACAGCAGGATAAGAAAATTGGACGAAAGATTTACCGTACATGATTTTCGCACTGTAAAATGCAACGATATTACAAAGGTGATTTTCGACGTTGTTATACCGTATGAATATAAGCTTTCGGACGCGGACGTTAAAAAGCTTATAGAAAGCGCCGTGCTTAAAACAGATAAATCTCTTGTACCTGTTATAAACATTGATAAAGCCGCCATTTAAGACAGCAAAGGATGTGCAACTTATGATTGATGATATAAAAATACGTATGGCCACCGTAGACGATGCGGAAAACCTGCTTAATATTTATGCTCCCTACGTTTTGAATACCGCCGTAAGCTTTGAGTACGAAGTACCTGCTTTGGCTGACTTCAAGCACAGAATTTCAAAAACGCTCGAAAGCTATCCTTATCTCGTTGCAGAGCAGAACGGTAAAATACTCGGCTATGCCTATGCCGCAAGATATCATGAGAGAAAAGCCTGTGATTTTTCGGTTGAAGCTTCAATATATGTCAAAAGCGACTGTAGAAAATCAGGTATTGGAAGAATGCTGTACAGCGAGCTTGAAAAAAGACTTATAAATATGGGTATTGTAAGTATGTACGCCAGAATAGCCCGTGCCGAACATGACGATGAGTATGTAAACAGCGACAGCATAGAATTTCATAAAAAAATGGGATTCTCTTTTGCGGGAGAACTGCATATGTGCGGCTACAAATTCGGCAGATGGTACAGCCTTGTATGTATGGAAAAGCAGTTTACACAGTCCTGCCGGGCACATAAAGAAATTTAAGACAAGCTTACTTGCTTTGTATTGCACAAATCTTACATAGCAAAAAATAAAAAATTAAAAAATTCGACTAAAAAATTTAAAATTTATTGATTTATAGTTGATTTTGTGATAAACTAAGCCCAACGGGATTATAATACTGATTCCTTATAGAAATTAAACTTAGATTTGCAGGGGCAACAACACAGCATTGCGTAAATCAACTGCTAAGGTTGCCTTATTCCAATTAGGTATTAGTATTGTCCTGTTTATATCACTTTTGAATATAAAATATAAATTCTATATAGAATCCTTACTGAAAGGAAGAACAATATGATAGGTTTTTATAATTATACCGTTGTACCGACTTATATAAGCCTTGTCAGCTCGGTATTCGGGATTATTTCCGCAATGAACGGTAAACCTACAATAGCAATATTCTGTCTGATGATTTCAGGCTTACTCGATATGTTTGACGGCAAAATTGCTCGAACAAGAAAACGTACCGAAGCTGAAAAGAATTTCGGAATACAGCTTGACAGTCTGTGTGACCTCGTCTGCTTCGGCGTTTTACCCACAACTATAGGATTTGCCCTCGGATTACGGCATATACTTTCAACTTCAATTTTTGCCGTATATATACTCGGTGCGCTCATAAGGCTGGCATACTTCAACGTTATGGAAGAGGAACGTCAAAAAAGCACCGATGAAGTGCGCAAGTATTATGATGGTCTGCCCGTAACCACCGTTGCGCTCATACTTCCTTTCTTATACGGCTTCAAGTCGCTTATAGGCAAGTATTTTCCGCAGGTATACGGCGGTATGCTTCTGCTTATAGCTATTTTGTTTATTTCAAAAATCAAAATAAGAAAGCCCGGCTGGACCGGACTTATAATAATGATGGCAATAGGCGCATTAGAAATAGCGTTTATAGTATTAATGTCTTTGCTTCGCTGATTCGGGGTGCAAAATGAGGAATAAAATAAAAATTACCGAGCCGGATTCCGGCTCGTTGCATTTTCTATACAAAAATGTATTCGGAAGGATTTTTTTAAAGCTTCTCACCTGCCGTTTTGTTTCGGTATTGGGCGGCGCATATATGAACAGCCGCTTTTCACGGCACAGAATAGCTCCGTTTATCAAGGAAAACAACATAAACATGGACGATTACGAGGAGTGCGAGTATAAATCGTACAACGAGTTCTTTACACGTAAAATTAAAGACGGCAGGCGCACGGTCAATACCGATGAATCCGCCTTTATAAGCCCATGCGATTCTAAGCTTACAGCCTACAAAATAGAAGCTTATAATACCTTTAGTATAAAAGGCTCGGAATACTCGGTTGAGGATCTGCTTTGCAACAAAGAGCTTGCTCAAAAATTTACAGGCGGCTTGTGCCTGATATTCCGCCTTGCCGTAGACGACTACCACCGCTATTGCTATATTGACAACGGCACGCAGGATATGAATATTTACATAAAGGGCAAGTTTCATACAGTACAGCCCATAGCTTTAAGCCATTGCAACATTTATAAGCGCAACGCCAGAGAATATACTGTACTGCACACCGAACATTTCGGAGATATCGTTCAGGTTGAGGTTGGCGCATTAATGGTCGGCAAAATCAAAAATCTTCGAGAAAACTGTGCCTTTTACCGGGGCGATGAAAAGGGTATGTTTGAGTTTGGCGGCTCAACCATAGTTTTGCTTGTGCAAAAGGACGTAATCACCTTAGAGCCTGAGATAATCGAAAACACCGCAAACGGATATGAAACCGTTGTCAAATACGGCGAGAAAATCGGTACTGCCATAGATGTAAAAAAGCAATAGCATCTATTTATGTATCTCGTGATGTACCGTTAATAATGTTTTTTATAAGACAGTTACCCCGTACCGCATAAAGCGGCACGGGGTTTTTATACTAATTATCATTAAAACGGTTTAAACAGGTGTTATCGGAAAATTTTGCAGAGCGTAGCGGATGGCATCCGCCGGCATATCGCACAGCGGAGAAGCTCCGCTCCCACTTCGCACACAGATAAACCGCAAGCTACGACTTTGTTTCCTGCGACCAACTCTATATGCGAGCAATAT
>CADBRB010000269.1 GCA_902796955.1 uncultured Ruminococcus sp. | reverse complement strand
TTAACGAAATTGACCGCATCCACTATTTTCTGTACACGGAAATAATAAAGTTCGCATTTTGAAAATCGTTTCGCAAATTGCAATTAATTCTCTTTTCGCAAACATAAAATAAAATTTTGTTCGCAAATTATGAATTTTTGACAAAAATAAGTAAAATTTTACTTCGCAAAATGCAAACTCGGTATTGACAAATCAATTTTTACACTTTATAATAGTTTCATAAAAGATTTCTTTCAGCACTTGTCTATTTTTAGTTTACTCAAAGGACTGATTTTATGGATTTTGGCAAAAGATTAACTGAATTACGTCAGCTCAAGAAGCTTTCGCAGGTTGAGGTGGCCTCTTCCCTCGGCATAGCAAAAAGTACATACCACGGTTACGAAAACAATAAGCGCGAGCCGGATATACAAAAAATCAGAGCAATTTGCAAGCTCTTGGATGTGTCATCAGACGAATTGCTCGAACTAAAGGATATTCAGGTTCATCATACCGACGAAGAGCTTGATATTTTAAAGAAGCTTTCTGCGCTTGATGTCTCCGGCAGGCAGTTTATCAGCTCTATAATCGACTTGGAGTTAAGCAGAGGAAGTGCAAAAGCATCATCAATCAATTCTGACTATATCTACCTTGATGTTCTCCCCTCCTCCCCTGCCGAAAATGCACAGGACGCCTATTCTCCTGCATTAAAGGTAAAAAACACTTCTATATCCAAAAAATCGGATTTTGTCATTCGCATGAGCGGTGAGAGTATGCTCCCCAGATTTTTCGACGGCGAAAGTATGCTGATAAAAAGCCAAAATGAGCTTCAAAATGGGGATTACGGTGTATTTAACGTCAACGGGAAGTACTACGTCCGCCAATATGGCGGCGACAGGCTTATTGCACTAAATACCGAGTACAGGGACATTTTCGTATCAGAATGCGAGATTTTTCAGATTATCGGCAAAGTTTTGGGAAAGCTTTGATTCATCAATAGCGCATAATCGCTCCTGAGCGCGCATATTAGCTTTTAGCGCATAAATAAGTATTTTATATATTACTGAAGCCAGTTTTATTTATTACGGAGCATTTACAAGCATTTATGAACAAATCCGTCTACTCTCATTTTTTTCTGCAAAAAAATTACGCTCAAAAGATATATCTGTTTATACCTTTTGAGGTTTTTCTTCTATTAAAAAACAACAAAAAGGTCTTGTTTTAAGCGTGAATACCATCGCTTTACAAGACCTTTCTTTAATATAAACCCCGATTAAACCTATCTATTTCACGTCATCCGCACTATTGTCGGATTTTAATTTCAAGAGTGCGGAGCGTTTGTACATTCTGCCATTAAAAAATACAAATTCCTCCATATCGCCTTTTAATAAATCCTCAGGAATTTCATTTACAGCCGGCTCGAACGGTACGTTCTTTTCCCGCTCTTTTTCCGGCGGTACAGCTCTGCTATTTGCTTTTTCCATATCCTTTTTTATCTTTGGAAAAAGTATAAAAGATACTATCACGCAAGCCGACTCCGGAACCAGAACAACAGCAAATAAAACCAACAAAACAGCGGTAATCATACCTCCAAACGCCAAGCAGAACGAAAAAATCACCATCAGGAAGAAAACGAGCGCTAAAGTTGCAAGGAGATTGTACTTAAACGCTCCTATCGCAAGCAATGCAGCGTTTCTATACAGTTGTTTCATCTTTAACTCATATGCAGTTGACATAATCGCTACAGAATATGAGCAAAACAGCAGGAATAATCCCAGTATAACACTAATTGAAAAGCTTATCCAGAATCCTTTATTGTATTGAGCAAGTTTGAAATACGATGTTAGCGACAAATACTCAACCAATACGGCAAAACACGCAATAATACTATGCTTTAACATATGTAAAGTGTTTTTACTTGTCGCATTTGAAAACTCTTTAAAGATGTTAAAGCTCTCCCCCGTTGCAAGTTTTCTGCCGCAAATTATCAAGCCACCGGAAAACGGAAAAACTGTCGCAATAAAAATCACCGCAGAAAAGACATTTATTCTTTTAAAAATCATATACAATAAGGTTTGTAAGCCTATTGCAGGTATCGAGCACAATAAAAAGAGCAGGTTTATTGCAATAATCTTGTGTAAATTCTTAAAATACACGGAAAAAAATTCTAACAAAGGGTTCTTTTCAACTTCTCTGTTTACTCGTGACAACATTGACATTCCTTCTTTTTGTTAAAATCAGTAACTCTGTGATAGTATACCATTACCATGCGGTCATCAATTTCGACTATCTCTTATATAATTTTTATCAGAAAAATGCTAACTGCATATTTCCGAGCCAAAAATCTTAAAGACTTTGAAGTGGTATATGCCATATATTCAAAATTTTGGATTTTTATACATTGAGAGCAGATAAAAATCTCGAAAATAAAACACTCATTAAACCGTCTATTGCGGCCGAAATAAATAAAACCAATAAAACTTTTGCAAGTTTTGTCAAAAAACGCCGTATACTGGAAAACATTCGTTGATTAACATTGCTTTTGGGAGAAACAAGCTTACATATATTGAAAGACATTTTCATTGATTCAGCACCGGCTATTGCCATTGCTAAAGTAGAAACAAATGCTCCCAGCAGAATAACCATAGCATAAAGAATAAAGCCGTTAAGTCCAAACACAACTGTTAAATATCCCGACAAAAAGCCGATTCCATAGCCCTTATAAGCTATTACAACAGGTACGGCTAAAAATCCCCAGACACTTATTCCAAGCAAAAAAATTACAGTCATAAAAATAAAATATGTTGACAATGATTTTGCACAAACATCAAAAAAAGAATTGCTGAGCATATTATCTATGCCTAATTTTAGTGAAAAATCCACATTAAATGAAAATCTTTTGTCAATACCAAGTAAACCTAAAATCATGCCGAATATCGCACATAATGACAAAAAAGCAATTAAAATTTTATCGCTAAAGAGATTTTTATTTATTTTAAATCTGTTCAATAAAGCAATTTTTCTCATTTTTCAAATCCATCCTCTCAGAAGTCGAAATTAGCAGCTTTAACAACTAACAATGCTAAAATCTATGCAAAACGGATGAATTTTATGCAAATTATATGCTCTGTAATGTAATATAGCTTTACATTAAAAAATGCAGTAATCATGCCCTTCTTAATGTTTTTTCTCGTTTTTGTACGTAATTTGACATACGCATAATCGAGTATACATATTTAATTCATATAATAAGAAAATTTCTGACAAAAGATTATTTTCCTAACTCGTTAGCCCGTAAAGTGCAACTTTCCATTGCTCTTTTTATGCTGTTATAAAAGTCATCGTTCCCCAACGACTCCAATGCTTTTAGAGTAGTTCCACCGGGAGATGAAACTTTTTTAATCAACGTATCTGGGTCATCTCCGGATTTTTGAAGCATTTCCGCACTACCGACAAGAGCCGCGCAGGTTAAATTAAGTGCTAC
>CADBRB010000268.1 GCA_902796955.1 uncultured Ruminococcus sp. | reverse complement strand
ACTGACGTATTCCGAGGACGACAACAAAGTTATGCGGAATTTAACGTAACAGATGTTAATCTGTTTTATTGAGAATTAGTATTAATATGGATATTACAGCCTTAAATTAAAATCACCCGTTCACTTTTAATAGAGTAAACGGGTGATTTTATATTATGCCCAAGTATATTTTCTTAAGCCGGGAACTTATACCAATACTATTCTTCTGATAAAACGCATTAAATCAGATGTCAGCGGAAAATTTTGCTAAGCGAGGCAGAGGCAGGCTGTACCTGCACGCACATCGGCGGATGTCATCCGCCGGCATATCGCAAATAGAGCTATAGTAAACTTTTACTTAACTTTCTGCGCCGGAGAAGCTCCGCTCCCGCTTCGCACACAAATAAACCGCAAGCTACGACTTTGTTTATTGCTAACTTCTTATGCGAGTAAAATTGTTGTTTCTATCAACAACCGATTACTCAAAGTTAAAGTGCGCTTCGCACCGAGGGCAGCAACAAAGCTATGCGGAATTTAGCGGAACAGTTGTTAATGTGTTTTATTGAGAATTAGTATAAGCAACAATAAAAAAGCATTACATTGCAAACACTTAAAGCTTTTGCATAGACGTCAAAATGCTTATCAAAAAACAGCCGTCAGCCAACTGATTTTACTTCAATTCGGAGAACGTAGCTCAGTATATTTTTCGACTTTTTTCTTAAAAATCGCTTAAAATAATGTAAAGCTAAAAATCTTCACACGTTTAACAATGGCTTAAACAGCGGCTTTTCGACAACACAATTCAAAATATATTCAATCTCACGTTTTACGGATTATCTCCGTATTTTTAACATTTACCTTGCTTTCGTCCATAATAAGCTCGCCTATTTCATCAGCCTTTATAGTACCGGATAACGGATTGAACACGCTCTCTACCCTGCCGGATATATCAACATCAACAGATGAATACTCAAATGCAAGCGTTGTATCAATGAGCTTGCAATTCTGCATAATAAGATTCTCTATGTAGCACATACCCTGCAAGCTTTCAACCGTGCAGTTTATTAAATTAAGGTTCTTTGCATTCCAACCCAGATACTCACCTGAAATAAAGGAATCATAAACTGTCACATTTTCGCTGTTCCAAAATGCGTCCTTTGTCAGCAGGCGGGAGTTTCTTATAACAACGTTCTTTGCCCCGTCGAAGGCATAGTTGCCTACAAGCCGCAGGTTATCGCACTCGATATTCTCACCGTTCATCAAAAAATAATCCCCGTTTGACGCAGTAATATTTTTCAGTTTAATATTTTTGCAGTTCCACAAGGTTTCCTGTGCATTTGAAAAGCTAACGTCCTCCAAACAGATATCGCTTGCATGTCTAAAATTCTTCGGAGCTTCAATAACTGTATTCTTTACCGCTATATTGTCCGTATACCAAATTCCTGCTCTTCCCATTTCATATATAGTACAATCAAAAAGTTTTATGTTTTTAGAGTACCATAGCGGATATTTCCACTTGAACAGGCAATCGTAAAGCTCAATATTCTCACTGTGTTTGAGCGGAGATTCCCCGTCAAAGAATACTGTTTCCTTTATAACAGCATTCTTTTCCATAAACAGCGCTCTTTCTCCGGAAAGCCTTTCTCTCAATATTTCTTTCATCTTTGTTCCTCCATATAAGCTTTTAGTCTGTTTAGTCCGTCGTTAAGTAAAGTTTTGGGGCAGGCTATGTTCATCCGCAAAAAGCTGTCGCCTGCTTCTCCGTATGCGCCACCTGCCGATAGGTAAAGACCTGTTTTGGCTCTTAAATCCGCCGCAAGCTCGCGGCTGTGCTTATGGAGCTTAGAGCAATCAAGCCACAACAAATATGTAGCTTGAGATTTTATCAGTTTGATATCCGGAATATTATTTTTGAGAAACTCTATAACTGACAGCTTATTCTCAAAAATGTACTCACGCATTTCATTCAGCCATTCTTCGCCTCTGTCAAACGCCGCCACAGCCGCATCTATGGCAAAAATATTCGGCTCAGCCACCTCGTCAGTGTTAATAGCTCTGTTCACTTTGTTTCTCAGTCCCTCATTTGGAACGCAAATTGCCGCAGTTTGCAATCCTGCTATATTAAATGCCTTTGTAGGCGTAATTGCAGTAACGCTAATCTCTCTGCATACATCTGAAGCGGATGCAAACGGTACATATTCTGTGCCGGGATCGGTAATGTCACAATGTATTTCGTCCGAAATTACATTGACATGATGTTTTTTGCAAAGCTCGCCTATCTTTACAAGCTCGTTTTTGCTCCATATTTTTCCTATAGGATTGTGAGGGTTGCACAGTATCATCAATGTTGTCTGCTTATCGGCAAGCTTCATTTCAAGGTCGTCAAAGTCTATGCTATACTCGCCGTCCTTATATATAAGCCTGTTTTCAAGCACTACCCTGCCATTATTCAGTATAGAATTAAAGAAAATATTGTATACGGGCGTTTGAATAACAACCTTTTCCGCAGGTGTGGTAAGCTTACGCACCGTACTCGAAATTGCCGGAATTACTCCTGTGCAAAACATGAGCCATTCTTTTTTTATGGTAAAGCCATGCCTGCGCTCCCACCAGCTTATATATGAGTCATACCATTTATCAGGTATTATCGAATATCCATATATTCCATGCTCCGCACGTCTGATTAATGCCTCGGTTATTGCCGGAGATGTCATAAAATCCATATCTGCAACCCACATTGGCAATTCATTATCTTTTACATCCCACTTTAAAGAATTTGTATTTCTTCTGTCAACGATTTCATCAAAATTGTATTTCACACTATCCGCTCCCCCTAAGATTTTAATTTTTATACAAAGCGGCAGATTTTTACATCTACCGTGATTTTTTCGCAATCAAATAACATATTAATTCTTATGCTAATCCATGTCGGAAATCAGACGTAGATTAGTGAGAATAGTTTTCGCAGGTCAATAAGCCGTTTCTTTATTT
>CADBRB010000267.1 GCA_902796955.1 uncultured Ruminococcus sp. | reverse complement strand
CCGAGCCTTATGGCGGCGGACATACTGCTTTATCAGACGGATATGGTACCCGTCGGTGCAGACCAGAAGCAGCATTTGGAGCTTTCAAGAGATATAGCCGAACGTTTCAACAGTATTTACGGCAATACGTTTAAAGTACCCGAACCGTATATTCCTAAAATAGGCGCAAGGGTAATGTCTTTGCAGGACCCGACGAAAAAGATGTCAAAATCTGATGAAAATGCAAATTCTTGGGTAGCCGTGCTTGATGACCCCGACACGATAATGAGAAAATTTAAACGTTCTGTCACGGACTCCGAAGCGTGCGTGCGCTATGCGGACGGCAAGGACGGTATAAACAATCTCATGGGCATTTATGCCGCTGTTACGGGTAAAACATATGAGGATATAGAAAAAGAGTTTGACGGTAAAGGCTACGGTGACTTTAAAACGGCTGTGGCGCAGGCTGTTATAGAGGAGCTTAGACCTGTTCAGGAGCGATTTGCGCAATATATGAAGGATAAGGCTTATCTTGAGGAATGCTACAGAAAGGGTGCGCAAACGGCTTTGAGATTTTCTCAGAGAACTCTGGATAAGGCGATGAAAAAGGTAGGCTTTATAGCAAAATAACCTATGTCGGCAAAAATAATCGGTTAAATTTGCAAAATAGTATAAAACATAGGATTTTTCAAAATTATTGCTTGACAAAGGAAATTTCAGGTTATATAATAACTAATGGCGTATCTTTTTTCGGGATAAATTTCCTGTTTTGAGGTGTATCATGCTATTACAGTTAAAAGAAATATTTGTCACCGAGGGCGAGTCGCTGAATGTCGCTTATCAAATGGATATGAGCGATGTTACGGTGGACGGTATATATCCATTTACTTCACCGGTTAAGGTGAATGCGAGCGTTCAAAACCGGGCGGGCTTGATTTTGTTGAACACAGATGTGAGCTTTTCTTTTTCACATCCATGTGACCGATGCCTTGAGGATATGACAAGAGAATATGATTACAGCTTTGAGCATATTCTTGTTGTATCCGCCGAAAATGAGAACGATGACGATTATATCGAGGTTCCGGATTATGAATTGGAGCTGGACGAGCTTGTAAGGGCTGATATTTTGCTGGAGTTGCCGAATAAATTTTTGTGCAGAGAGGACTGCAAAGGGTTGTGTCCAAAATGCGGCAAAAATCTCAATTTGGGCGATTGCAGCTGCGAAAAGAAGCTGACGGATCCCAGATTGGAGATACTCAAACAGCTTATGAACTGATGTTCGGCTGAGATTCGGTTTACAATTACACCTTATGGGTGTGTTTAATACTAAGAGATTAGTATAAACTACATTTTTTACAAGGAGGTGCTGAAAATGGCAGTACCAAAGAGGAAGGTATCAAAGGCAAGAAGAGATAAAAGACGTTCAAACGTTTGGAAGCTGGAAGCTCCTGCTCTTGTAAAATGCTCTAATTGCGGTGAGTACAAGGCGCCCCACAGAGTGTGCGGCAATTGCGGTTTTTACAACGGCAGAGAGGTCATCAAGAAAGAGGCTTGATTTTCTCACATCTTAAATATCCGCCTGTCGGATTAAAGAATCGGCAGGGCTTGTCATGCGGTTTAACCTTGTCGGCTTTTCCGCAGGTGTTGCTGTGCCTGATATAAGTGTAGCTTTATCTATGGCGGAACTATAAGTTCGTTTGGCTCTGTAAAGCCAAAACCGCTTATTACAGGTCAAACATTGATTAGCGCAGAAGTAGAGAGGGAGCTTTATCCTTCTCTATTTTTTTGAATTTTTGAAAGGCGGTGAGAATGTGTCTGTAAAAATCTGCGGCGTGGTAAAAAACAGCCATGCGGATAAAAGCGGTATAAAAAGCGGAGAAACGCTTGAAAGCATAAACGGAAACGAAATTATAGACGTGCTGGATTACGGGTTTTATCAGGCAAATTCTCATGTCACTCTTGTTATATCTGATAAAAACGGAGAAAAAAGAGAGTTATCAATAAAAAAGCGTGAGTATGATGAGATAGGGCTTGAATTTGAAACCTATCTTATGGACAAGCAGAGAAGCTGTAAAAATAAATGTATATTCTGTTTTATTGATCAGTTGCCCAAGGGATTGCGCAAAAGCCTGTATTTTAAGGACGATGATTCACGTCTTTCTTTTTTGTTCGGTAATTATATAACGCTTACCAACCTTACCGAGCATGAGATAGACCGTATTTGTAAAATGCATATAAGTCCGATAAATGTATCTGTGCATACTACAAATCCGGAGCTGAGGGTTAAGATGATGGGCAACAGATTTGCGGGCAGAGCTTTGGAGATTTTGCAAAGGCTCGCCAAGGCAAATATAAGCTTAAACTGCCAGATAGTTTCCTGCCCTTTTATAAATGACGGCGATGAGCTTGTACGCACGCTTAACGATTTGGAAAAGCTTATGCCGTCGGTAGAATCCGTAGCGGTCGTTCCGGTGGGGCTTACACGCTATCGTGAGGGATTGTACCCGCTTACCGAGTACACCCGTGAAACAGCGCTTGAAACGTTGAAGATTATCAATAAATTCGGAGATCGGTGTGAGGAAAAGTACGGCAGACGTATAGCGTATGCCTCCGATGAATTTTATTTAAAGGCGGGTTTGCCGTTGCCTGATGTGGAATTTTACGGGGACTTTGACCAGCTTGAAAACGGCGTAGGAATGATGACGCTTTTGAAAAGCGAATTTGAAGACGAACTGGAATATACGGAAAAAGACCTTGAAAAGCCTCGCAAAACAACTATAGCCACAGGAAAAGCTGCAGAGAATTTTATGCGTATGCTGGCTGAAAAGGCACAGCAAAGGTTCAATAATCTGGATGTTTGTGTAATTGGCATAAATAACGACTTTTTCGGCGGCGGTGTAAACGTGGCAGGGCTTATAACGGGCGGTGACCTTATAGCACAGCTGAAGGATAAGGACTTAGGAGATGAATTGCTCATTCCGTCAGTTATGCTCAGGCGTGAGGGAGATATTTTCCTTGATGATGTGAGTATTGACGATGTACGGAATAGGCTAAACATAAATGTGCGCACCGTAACAAACAGCGGTGCCGCACTGCTTAACGCCATGATTGGCGAATAAGACGTGCAGGAGAGGAGTGTTGCGTATGAGTAAGCCTGTAGTGGCAATAGTCGGCAGACCGAATGTCGGAAAATCGACACTGTTCAACAAGCTTATAGGAAAAAGACTTTCGATAGTTGAGGACACCCCGGGTGTAACAAGAGATAGGATTTACGGCGAATGCGAATGGAATAACAGGACTGTTTCTGTAATAGATACAGGCGGAATAGAGCCTTATTCCGACGATATAATTCTCTCTCAAATGAGAAGGCAGGCGGAGCTTGCAATAGCATCGGCTGATGTAATAATATTTGTAACAGACATCAGAGCAGGTCTTGTGGCAACGGATATAGATGTTGCCGCCATGCTGCAAAAAAGCGGCAGGCCTATAGTTCTGTGTGTTAATAAGTGCGATACAATAGGTGAGCCGGAACCGGAATTTTATGAGTTTTACAATCTTGGATTAGGCGACCCGATACAGGTATCCTCCGTGCATGGTCACGGTACGGGTGATCTGCTTGACGCCGTATTTGAACATTTGCCTCAGCAGAGCGATGAGGACGAGGACGGAGAGGTTATAAGTGTGGCTGTTATAGGCAAACCGAACGCAGGCAAGTCCTCACTTATCAATACCGTAACAGGAGAGGAAAGATGTATAGTTTCAAGCATAGCAGGAACTACAAGAGATTCCATAGATACCTCTGTGACAAATGATTACGGCAGCTTCAACTTTATAGATACGGCAGGATTGCGCAGGAAAAGCAAGGTCGATGATATCATAGAAAAATATAGTATTATAAGAGCAAAAATGGCTATAGAACGCTGTGATGTTTGCGTTATAATGATAGATGCGGTAGAAGGCTTTACCGAGCAGGATTCAAAGGTTGCGGGTATGGCTCATGAGGCAGGCAAGGGATGTGTTATAGCGGTTAATAAATGGGACGCAGTTGAAAAAGACGGTAAAACCATGAATGAATACCGTAAAAAGTTAGAGAACGACTTTTCGTTTATGTCTTATGCGCCTATGGTGTTTATTTCCGCAAAGACGGGCCAGCGGCTTGACAGGCTGTTTGAGCTGATAAAGCTTGTGGCAAACTCAAATGCCATGCGAATAAAGACGGGTATGCTCAACGACTTGCTGGCTCAGGCTACGGCGAGAGTTCAGCCGCCGTCAGACAAGGGCGGAAGGCTTAAAATATATTACATGACACAGGCTTCCACAAAGCCGCCTACGTTCGTATGCTTTGTAAACTCGGCAGAGCTGTTCCATTTTTCTTATCAAAGATATCTGGAAAACAGGATTCGCGAAACGTTCGGTTTAGAGGGAACGGCAATCAGATTTATAATTAGGGAAAAGGGGGATAAGAACTGATGAGCTTTATCGCATTGGAACAAAATTTACACTTTTATTCAAACGTATGGTTTGCGGCTGTGGCAACGGCGGTTTGCGCATATTTACTGGGCAGCGTAAACTTTTCCATAATAATAACACGCAAGGTGGCGGATAATGCCGATATCAGAGCTATGGGCAGCGGCAACGCCGGATTTACCAATGTATTGAGAACCGTGGGAAAAACCCCTGCCGTAGTTACTATGGTGCTTGATTTTATAAAATGCATAATCGCAGTTGTTATAGGTATTGTGTTGTTTGGAAATGTACAAAACGGTACCGCTACACACACCGAGCTTATCAGCTACGGCAAGTATATAGCCGGTGTATTCTGCATAATAGGTCATATGTTCCCGTGTTATTTCGGCTTTAAAGGCGGCAAGGGTGTTGTGGCCTCATGTGCTATGATACTGATGGTAGATTACCGTGTGTGGATAATACTCTGTTCCTTGTTCCTTATTATATTCTTTACAAAAAAAATCGTATCGCTCGGCTCAATAATCGGTATAGCGTGTTTTCCGATAGCTACGTTCTGCTTTGGATATTTTGCCGATTATAAGGCGGCAGGGCAGGTCAGCATGACGTATGTAATAGCGTCAACGTTGCTTGCATTGCTCGTTTCGGTCATTGTTATCGTCAGGCATAAGGGCAATATACAAAGGCTTTTGAACGGTACGGAGAAACGGATTACTCCTAAAAAATAATATATAAAACCGGGCATGAGGAGATAAAATTATTTCCGAAGGACTCGGTTTTTGCTTATGCTTTTGTACATGATTTAATACAATTTACATACACTGCGTACCGGCATCAAATGCTCTGTTTACAAAATCTTTTATAATGGCTGTTTGAGGAGCTTTTGTAAATTATTATAGCTGATTTGTATAAATGCGAATTATGAAAAAAGTATTTGACATTGATAATGCAGTGTGTTACAATATACAGTGGCTTTTGAATTGCCTGTACAGGTATTTGCGGCAATTCATG
>CADBRB010000266.1 GCA_902796955.1 uncultured Ruminococcus sp. | reverse complement strand
TTTCAAGCACCTGAGCAACCGTCATGCCAACGTCGGCTTCCACATCTGTCGATGTGTTTTTGTCGATTACGGTGAGCGTTACAGGCTCTTCTCCGCAAGCTGATGCCATAACCGCCATTATACAGAGCGCAAGCAGAAGCACCGCAATCCTTATTCCTTTCAATTTCATACATTACATCCCCTTCATTTATTTATCTTTTGTAAGCTCGGTAAATACCGAGTCATTGCTGACCACTACACTGATTTCCATATCGTTTATGTCAAACTCCGCTTCGGAAAGATAAACGGTAAAGCCGCAGTCGGTGTCTTCGTTTGCAATACGAAAGGCCTCATAAACTCTTTCTTCGCCGTCAATATCCGTAGCCTTTATATAAATACCGGTATCATCGCCGCAAAGCTCACTGTCTATATAGCCCGAAACCTCGATATACTGCCTGTTTATCTGTGAAAGCTCTGTGCTTATTTCAAGCTTGCCGCTTTTGCTCTCCGTGATGTCAGGCTCGTCACATTCAGGTGACATGAATACATGCGGATTCTTAGCAAACCAATCTATATTGCGTTCAACTATCTCAAATATAACCGTATCGCTCTTATGCTCCGCCATGCCCCGTGCAAGATCTACAGGAAAGCCTTTTGTAAAATATGCATCCATATACGCATTTGCAAAAAACGGCAGCAGCGCATTGCCGAATGAATCTCTGTACATGAACAATCCGCCCGTTTTATCTCCGTTATGAGTGCTTATCATTGCGTCCTCAACAGACTTTGTATCCGTCACGTAAGAGTAGCTCGGCTGTATATCATATTCATAGTTATACTCCGGCTCTGCCGTTTTGGGATATATCATTTTACCCAAATCCCCGTAAAAGGTCTTCGTTCGTTTTACAGCGGCGGCAGAGTAGCTTTCGTGCTGTTTTTCAAGTGAGTCCAGTATGGCGTTGTATGCCATCAACGCACCCTTGTTGTTCCAGTGGGAATCACGCTCCAGATAAAGCACCTCACTGTTCTTGCGGAACAGCTCAAACAGATTGCAGTAATTTATATCTGTACCGTTTAAGGCCGTATGGAGCTTATCCATATTTCTTTCATCACTCACTTTTTTATAGTAATATGGCATATTCTCCGGGTACAGGGTGTTCTTATTTGGCGCTACCGTAAACAGAAAATCCGCACCTCTGTCGGTCACATACTCCTGAGTGAGCCTTAAATTGTGTACTATATTATTTATAGCTCTTTGTGATAAAAGGTTTCTTCCGAGATAATCGTCAAGCGTGGAGGAATAGTACAGCCAGCCGTTTGTGCCTACCGTAACGGTATCTACATTTGAAACGCCGAACAGCTTTGACTGAATCTCTGCGTCTGCGGAAATTATCTGTGGACGGAAAGCAAAGCTTTTGGCAAAATAATCACCGAGCTGCTGAAAATATTCTTTATTTATTTTACCGTTGCCGTCAGTAAACGCAGGAGCTTCCTTTTGCCTCTCGTTACCTATAAGCTCATTACCGTTTGAAACGAACAAGCCCAACGACGGTACAACGCAGACCAGCATACAAGCTGCCGTGAAAAGCAGCAACGCTATTTTCTTAATCATGATTTGCCGCCTTTCTAAAATCTAAAATATATGAACGGATTGTATGACGCAGATGACAACCTGAGCACACACCAGACAAACAGTACAAACGCAAATATATATAAAACCGTTTGTGCAAAAGCCTGTTTTTTGCTTATTGACTTAATCTCTGCGCCTATGCGGAGCTTATCGGCAAGCGGCTTTATAGGCGCACAACCTATTACGGCACACAGCAGCATTAGTATAAACCAGGGTGTAAGCTGTGCAAGCACCGTGCTTATAGACTCGCTTGTAAAGCTGAATCCGGTAAACATACTCTTCACAACCTCAAAGCCCTGAGTAAGTGTATCTGCTCTGAATATTACAAATCCAACCGTTACCACAAGCAACGCATATATATGACCTATCGCTTTGGGAATCCTCTTTATAACAGGTATAAGCTCCTCCAAAAGCAGGAAGAAGCCGTGATACAATCCCCAAAAAACAAACGTCCAGTTGGCACCGTGCCAAAGACCTGTGAAGAAAAAAACGATTATCCTGTTTAATACCGTTCTGAGCTTGCCCTTGCGGTTGCCTCCAAGCGGTATGTACAAATATTCTTTAAACCACGTAGAAAGAGATATGTGCCACCTGCGCCAAAACTCCTGAATGCTTGCCGCTCCGTACGGATAATTGAAGTTCTCCTTAAATTCAAAGCCGAACATCATTCCAAGACCTATCGCCATATCAGAATATCCGGAAAAATCATAGTATATCTGGAAAAGATATGTTATCGCTCCCAGCCATGCGGCCGGTATGGAGAGCGAATCGCTTTTCATGGCAAAAACGATGTCCGCCGTCTGCCCCATTGTATTTGCTATAAGCACCTTTTTGGCAAGTCCGCAGATAAAACGGCGAAGCCCCAGTGCGGTTTTCTCGATACTTTGCTTTCTTTTTTCGATTTGCTCGCTGATATCTCTGTACTTTACGATTGGGCCGGCTATGAGTTGAGGAAAAAACGTTATATACAAAAGCACGTTAAAATAATTTTTCTGCACAGGCACAGTACCTCTGTATACGTCAATAACGTAAGACAACGCCTGAAACGTAAAGAAAGATATGCCTATGGGAAGCGCAATTTCCGGTACGGGCAGTTTAAGCCCGAACGAACCGTTGAGTGTGGATATAAAGAAGCCCGTATACTTAAAAAACGCCAAAATGCCGAGATTGATAATCACGGCATAAATAAGTGCCGGTTTATTCTTTTTACCCGATTTGGGTGCTACCATGCGTGCGCAAAGATAATTTATTGCAGAGCTGAATATCATCAGCAGCACATAAACAGGCTCCCCGTAAGCGTAAAATATCAGGCTTGCAACTATCAGGAGAGCATTCCTGACCTTTAACACGGGTATAAGTGTATACAATATGAAAACTGTTGGCAGGAAAACGCATAAAAATACAAGTGAGCTAAAAACCATTCGTTTACCCTCTGTCAATTAAATTTAAAAATCATTTGAAGACTTCGAAAAATCGAGGCAGATAAATACTAAAACCTGATAAAAAGATAGCCAACCTTTGTGGGCTGATTTATGCCATACTTCTTTGTCGTCC
>CADBRB010000265.1 GCA_902796955.1 uncultured Ruminococcus sp. | reverse complement strand
CTTTGAATCGTAAATTCCTATAACCGGCGCACCGGTTTTTGTGGCTAAATCGTACAGCTTAACTATTTTGGCTGCTTGCGCTTTACTCATTGCACCGCCTTGCATATCACTGTTTTGTGCAAAAGCGTATACCTGGCATCCGTTTACGGTACCATATGCCGCAACAGCTTCGGCGTACTGTTCATCAGATTTAACGTAAGCGTCAATCTCAGTAAAAACTCCATCGTCAAAAAGCTGAGCAAGTCTTTTATAAGCTGCTGTACTTTCAAGAGAGGCTCTCGCTTGTCCGAGCAATTCGAGCTTTTGTTCAATACCCATCTAATATTCCTCCGTTCAGGGTTGCATTATATTGTAAAAATACTAATTAATAATATAATAGGCTAATCAAATCTATTATAATAATTTTTTCTAAAAATCACAATAGAATAATTTATTTTTTACAATTATCACATTTTCCTAAAATTTTTATTACATCTATTAGTGCAATATCACCAACAATTTTATGACCTAATTGTCTATACACATTAAAATCATCATGATTAATGCCGTAAACCACAAAAACATTTCTGTTTGCCGCATAAGACACAGCCGCCCTCACAAGTAAGTCGGCTATCCACTTTGTATTCTCATCAAGTGTTTGCGACTTGTCAAAAAAATAAAGCTCCAATTTTAGTATCGAAAGTCTTTTTTCATGAAATGATATCACAGCATGACCTAAATTCACACCGTTTTCCTCGGCCAACAAAACAGTCATTTGACCATCATTATCTTTAAATCTTCTCAAAACAGGTAAGAAAATGCGTGCGTCCGTAACCGGCTTGACTGTAATCATTTTTTTATAGCTCCTTTTGTGATTTACTGAAATTCATAAGCTTTTTGTATTCTTCCTGAGTAAGACTTCTCCATTTTCCTGTTTGAAGCATACCGAGCTTAATTTGTCCTATCTCCGTCCTTTTCAGCCTTGCGACCTCAATTCCAAGCTGTTCGCACATCTTTCTAATCTGCCTGTTTCTTCCCTCATGCAAAACGATTTCAAGTACAACTCTGCCTTCCTTACGCTCAATAACACGCACCTCGCAAGGAGCGGTTTTTCTTCCGTCAATCTCCATTCCACCTGACATCTTACTGATTTGCTCATCACTGATTGATGGTCTTACGGTAACCCTGTAAACCTTATAAATATGCCGTGACGGATGCGTAACGGCATTTGCAAATTCACCGTCGTTGGTCATTAAGAGCAGACCTTCGGAATCTCTGTCGAGCCTGCCAACCGGGTAAATGCGTGCCGGAATATCCGTAACAAGCTCGGCAACACATTTTCGTCCCATTTCATCACTCATTGTTGTTACAAAACCACGCGGCTTGTGCAACATGATATAATACTTATCATTTGGTGCAGAAGTTGTAAGCTTTTTACCCTTAAGATAGATTTTATCCTTCGATGGGTCAACCTTATCGCCTATTTTTGCAACCTCACCGTTTACCTTTACAAGTCCGTCGGCAATCATCTGTTCGGCTTTTCTTCTTGACGCCACACCCATATCGGCAAGCACCTTTTGCAATCTTATTTTATTATCCTTTTTCAAAGCGTTCCTCCATTTAAAGAAATCCAAAAATAATAGCTGATTATAATTTGTGAGTTTAAAAAAACGCAGTAATAATCAGCACTTTAAAAACATATGTCTATTTAAAAAATCACAGTAATATGATTTTTATAGCGATTTTCAATATACATTTCGATTATTTCGCTGATTTTTCAGGTTTTTCGAGCAATCCAACTTAATATTAATTAATATAAAGAAGACGCTGCGGATTAATTTCCACAATACGGTGTTGTCGTCTTTGAAAGGCGACAGGTGCGAAGCGTACACCGGAGTTGCGTTAATCGGTTATTAAAATAACCATAACCGTCTTATCTCAAATGCAGGCAGACACATGATATTAAGCTTTTTTGCAATATCAAGTGTGCGATTATAGGCACAAACTGCCCCCATGCCTCTTCTTGTGAAAAATATCCTCGCATATTCCAGCCTGCTCCCTACCGGGAATTAGTATAGTATTCCAAATTAAAACAACAAAAAGTTTTGACATGCACGCTATGCTTATAAAAGTCAATTCAAACAAGTAACCATTTATAAGCAAGAAAATATATATGAAAGCTATCACATCGTAAACATTATTAAAGCTACCGCTATTTTACAAGATAACATCCATTATGTCCACAAATCACACCAAAGTTACAAAGCATAATGAAACAACGAAAAAACTTTCGGTTCACGATGAGATAACGTATATGCAAATTAAACTTAAAACAAAAAAACTCATAAACTTCTACTACAACTAAAAAGCACAATTTTTGCACTTTTAATTTGGAATAATTTTCAGATAAATCTAATTGTTTGCTAACAAAAAGACTAAAAAAGAGTATAAAAACCAAGACCAACTGCATTTTTCGATTTTTGCATTGGATTTTCTTATTTTATGATTTTATTTTTAATCAAGATGATTTTTAAAATTTAATAATAAGTCAGCATCAAAAAGGACTGTTCAGATGTGCATAAACTCATCAAAGCAACACCCTTTTTTAAATTCATTATCATATAAAGTATCTTCAACAATTAATTATCTTCTACAAGAAATTGAGAATAACAAAAAGTATAAACACAACATTACCGCATAAGCTTGTTTTCTTATATGAAACTAAAAATCTGAAACACTCTACACTCTACGTAAATAAACCTTTGAAAAAATCCGCTATACTTTCAAAAAAGCTTTTTTCAACCTCCATGTATTCACAGCTTTTGTCCGCAACCAGATAGTTTACGGCGATGATTTCATCATTATACATATATGTAACCGAGCCGACCGTATCTCCTGCAGTTACCGGAGCGTAAATAAACGGAACAAGCTTAACCGTACGTTCAACCTTTTCCTTTTCATTTTTTGGCAAAACAGCACGAGAGCTATTTTCGGCTACGGCATTGACGATGTTTTCGCATCCGCCTACAACGTCAATCGGTATAGTGATGTCAAAGTCTTCAAAGCTTACAGACTCCAAAAAGCCAAATCCATAATCATACATTGATTTGTGATCGTTCCAATCATCCGGGGCATTTAAAGTAACTGCAACAAGCGTTACACCCGATTTTTGAGCGCAAGAAACCAAGCATCGGCCTGCAATTTTTGTAAAACCGGTTTTGCCGCCGATACAATACTTATACGTTTTTAAAAGCTTATTGTGATTTGAGTATGTTTTTATCTGATTTTTCGGGTTAATAAAACGCACCTGTTCCTGCTTCTTTCCAGTGAGCTCTGCGAAATCCGCATTTTTCATCGCATAACTCATCAAAAGAGCCATATCATGTGCCGTTGAATAATGATTTTCATCATCTAATCCCGAAGGAGTAACAAACGAAGTATCATTCATGCCTATTTCACGAGCTTTTTCGTTCATTATTTTTGCAAAGGCTTCCAAGCTATCGGCAAGTGACAATGCAACCGCATTGGCAGAGTCATTGCCGGATACCATCATCATGCCTGCCGCAAGGTCCTTGAGAGTCAATATATCCCCCGCTTTGAGATACATGGACGAGCCCTCGGCATACATTTTTTCTGTTACCGTTACCTGCTTGTTACCGTATTGCGCTGCTTCAAGTGCTAAAAGTGACGTCATTATTTTTGTGGTGCTTGCCATTGGACGCCTAAGATCCGCATTCTTGGCGTACAATATCTCACCGTTATCAACGCACATCAGCACAGCGCACTCGGCCGAAACCGCTAACTCCGAGGCACAAGTATCAATTATACTCACATCACTCAGTATAAAAACAAACAAAAAAATCAGACACAAAAGCTTTTTCTTCAACGCTACCACTCCATAAAGCAATTTACAACAATAATGTATGCTTTAGAAGTGCTTTGTTATTCACTTTTTGCTTTCGACAATGGTTTTTCAGCAGGAAAATACATTAAAACAAGCCGTTCATACCTCATTTTATCCCTTTGGGCACAATTTGTTTATCAATCTGTTAATATCTCGATTTCCGCTCTGATATCTTTTCTTGTACAAGCGCAGTCGCTACTCTCCGCCCGTACTTGATTTCCGCTTTGATATCTTTTCTTGTACAGGCACAGTCGCTACTCTCCGCCCGTACTCGATTTCCGCTCTGATATCTTTTCTTGTACAAGCGCAGTCGCTACTCTCCGCCGTACTCGATTTCCGCTTTGATATCTTTTCTTGTACAGGCACAGTCGCTACTCTCCGCCCGTACTTTTTGTAAACAGTTGATTTAACATTTCGTGCCACAAGGTCAAAAAATCCGTATTTACCGCCAATTCGCAGTATAATCCGCTTTTAACCGTGCCGCAAAAGACTTATTCTTCCTCGTCAACCTCGGCAAGAGTGTCTTTTTTCTCATTTTTGTCCTTTTTCTTAGAGATAAACTCACTTGCCTTATCAAAAATTTCCGGAATCATACCGACTATTCTATCGGCAGGATTGTCGTACTGATTGATATTGAGTAGCTTAACCTCTCCGTTGCTTACAGCAATAAACGCAAGCGGATTGATGGTTATACCTGCACCGCTTCCGCCGCCGAAAAGCTCTTTGCCTTCAAGCTTCTTTGTCGGGAACTCCGAGCCGCCTGCCGCAAAGCCGTACGTTACCTTGGAGATAGGAATTATCGTTGTGCCGTCGGGAGTAGTTATCATATCGCCGACTATGGTATTCACATCAATCATGCTTCTGATTTTCTCCAGCGTAACATCCATTAAGCCTTCCAATGGTCGTTCACTCATAAAAATCATCCTTTCTTTGATTTTTATCTATATTAGTTTTGTCGTTATCATTTTCATTGCGCTCTGATTGCGCACGCTTGATAGTTGAAATAACAATTTTAATTATTCCTGTAAATTTCAATGCTGCCGCGATAATAAAGATTAATCTAATCTTAGCATAAACAAAGCAATCCGTATCACATTCTTTTTTATCGAAGTCCGGCTTAACACTTACATCGTACTTTTTACAGTTGAGTTTTTCTATCAATGCACCGGCAAGTGGATAAACAGTCGCACAAACCTTACCATATTTTACCGCAGTTTGGGCAGCATCCTCATCAGCAACAGTAACAAGTATATTAAAATTCTTAATATTCAAGTGATTAAAAATTATTGCTATAGATTTAACAGAAGTATTAACTAAATACTTCAAAATATTTATCAAGCCGGAAATTCCACGCTGATTGTAAAGGTTTTTAATAAAAGAATCGTCCTTTTTTTCTTTTTCTTTTTTGGGCTTTTTAGTAGACTTTTTTGCAGGCTTTTTAGAAGCTTTCTTCTCTTTATCCGCATTATTAGCCACGATTGTAAATGTAAAGTATTTTGTCTTTACGTCAAGCTGATTTTTATAAGTAATATAGATTCTCAGATTAACAAGAGTTAGTAAAAACAAAAACAGGAGAATTCCAAGTATTATATAAAGTGCTGTCAAAGAAATTCCTCCTCTTTCTTAAAATCTACCTATCAAATAAAACTAATTATCATAATCTGTTGACGATTCAAATTTCATATCATCACTAATCTCGATTTCTTCGCCGTTTTCATCATCATTTTCTGCTGTATTTTCAGCTTCATCCTGCGCTTCCTGTAAATCATTTTTATCTTGCAAGGGCGGCAGTTCAAGAGTTGAAGATATACCGAAGCAACGTAAAAAATTCTCTGTTATACCATATAAAAGAGGTCTGCCAGGCAGTTCAAGTCGACCACGCTCTTCAATAAGTCTTTTGGCGGAAAGGCTCGCAATAACTCCGGAACAGTCAACTCCCCTGACTTGTTCTATAAAAGATTTTGTAACCGGCTCGTTAT
>CADBRB010000264.1 GCA_902796955.1 uncultured Ruminococcus sp. | reverse complement strand
GCCTCCTATAAGGCCGGGTATATTGGTATTCGGTATTGCGCTTCCGTTGTATATTGTTCTGCCGAGGGTATGTCCTCTCATTGTTTCAATGACGGCATGGCAATCCATGCCTGCGGTAAATCCCGGCCCTACTCCGATTACTGTGGGTGCATCGTCTATTCTTGTGCCAAGATTTCGTTTTGCAAGTATGGCGTCCACAAGCACATCCGGGGCAAGCTCCGTTTTGCATTTGCAATCAGCATCCGCAATAACCGGCAAAATCCGATTTGCCAGCAGCTTTAGTGCGTGGGCGGGGCTTTCGGCACGCTGTGCCTCGATGTCCTCCACAACGGTTTTTCCGTTTACAACTGCCTCGGAAAATGCTACAGTTCTGCGTATTGATGTGGGAAATTCCAAATCGGTCATAACAACATCAAAGCCGCTTCTCCAAAGCCGCAGTGCTATTCCGCTCGCTAAATCTCCCGCACCTCTTATCAGTACAAGCATATGTATTCCCTCCTATGAAGACTGCCGGCAGTAATGCGCCGGTTTAAAAGCTTTGCCAATTTTTGTGCAAAATTAATCTTTCCCTCGTCTTCCACCTTGTTGATATATATAAAATCGCTCAGATTCTCTTTTTGCAATACTTTTGCAATCCTTTCGGGCGTAACCGTATCGTTTATATTCGCCTCGGCAAGCTTTGCAAAAAGCTCCGCCCTGTGGCATACGTCAGCAATCGTTTTTCCGAAGCTGTCTGCGCCGAGTACGTTTATTACTTTTTTTGAGTTTTGCGGTATAACAGGCTCATACGGTGCGTGTGCCTTAAGCGGCAGACCTTTTGAGCCGTCCGCTTCCACAATCACATAGTCGGCAAGCCTTTCAAGCTCGTCAAAGCCTGTGTGCGGAGCGGAAAGCTTACCGCCCGGAGCCGGAGTACCTGCACATACCATCCCGTAGTTTTGCAAAGCTTTCGCAATGCTTTCCGCATTGTCATCAACAATTTTGCAGTTATCGGGCCTGTATATCTTGGCGGAGGTGCATACGATAACACTTCCGTGTTCTGCCAGCTCATTTGCCAGAGTATACATCAGAGTGGTTTTTCCTCCTCCGCCGATTATTGCCGTAATGCCGTGTTCAATGTTAAAAAAAGTTGCCGCTTTCATGCTTTTACCTCGTCAATACATCAAGGTGCAGCATCCTGCAAATTCTATTTTTGCTCCGTTGAGTGCGTCAAGCAGAACATCTTTAAGCTCTGCGGGTGAACACCATGCAATGCCGCAATCGGCAGAGAGCGAACGAGGAGCCGATATCAGTCTTCCCGTTATTTGCTGTTTTCCGCACAGCTTTTCCGTAGCCATTGCCTCAGCCGTTGTATAAAATGTAATTATTACATGAGGTTTTTTCTCACGCATCAAAATAACCCCTTAAAAATAATTTATTGCATTATCCTTAAAACAGGATAACGCTTTTATTATATCAAATGAATATGTGTATTGCAAGTCCTGTATGGTAAGTTGACTTGAACGGAAAAAAGAGTTATAATCCTTACAGAATACCAATAATACCGAGAAAAGGGGAGGTTTTCGCTTGAATAATCAGCTTCATGCAAGTATAAGCATACGTATATTTACAGATAAAAAGTGCTTTGGACCCGGTATAGCCACGCTTTTGCACAGAATAGACGAGTGTCACTCTCTTCGGGCGGCGGCGCTCTCCATGGAGATGGCGTATTCAAAAGCATGGACGGTTTTGCGAAGCTGTGAGGACGCTCTCGGATTTAAGCTGATAACATCCACAACAGGCGGTAAACATGGCGGTGGCGCAATACTTACCGATGAAGGAAGAATTATTCTTACTGCATATGACGAGTTTTGTGCAGAACTCAGACAAGAGGCGGATAAGCTTTTTGAAGAAAAATTCTCATTTTACCCGAATCTGTCCGGTAATCGCAATACCAATGGAGGAACTGATAAATGATATATCTTGACAATGCCGCCACAACCTTGCACAAGCCGCCGCAGGTAATTCAGGCTGTACTTGAAGCAATGCAAACAATGGGCAACGGCGCACGGGGACTTCACGAAGGAAGCCTGAAAGCGGCGCACACTGTGTATGCGGCAAGAGAAAAGCTTGCAAAGCTCTTTAACTGCGAGCGTGCAGACCACGTTGTGTTTACGTCAAATGTAACAGAGGCGCTTAATATTGCAATAACCGGCATTATATCATCGGGTGATGCCGTGATAACCACCGACATTGAGCATAATTCGGTGCTTCGCCCTTTATACAGGCTTGAAGAAGAGGAAAATGTACGTCTTGATTTTGTCCGTTCCGACAGGCACGGCAACATTGATTATAACGAATTTGAAAGCCTTATCCGTCCAAACACACGGGCAATAATCTGCACTCATGCGTCAAATCTTACCGGCAATGTGCTGGATATAGGCAAAATCGGGTCAATAGCGAAAAAGCATAACCTTGTTTTTATAGTTGACGCCGCTCAAACCGCAGGAGTAAAGCAAATAGATATGCAGGCCATGAATATAGATGTACTGTGCTTTACAGGTCATAAGGGTCTTATGGGTCCGCAGGGTACAGGCGGATTGTGCATACGTGAGGGTATAAAAATACGTCCTCTTATTGTTGGCGGTACGGGAGTTCAAACCTACAGCAAATCACAGCCGCATCAGCTTCCGGTTTTGCTTGAAGCAGGTACTTTAAACGGTCACGGTATTGCAGGGCTTTCTGCGGCGATAGATTTTTTAAACGAAACAGGCATAAGTAATATTTACGAACATGAGATAAAGCTTGCGAAAAGATTCTATAACGGCATAAAGGATATACCGAACGTTAAGGTTTACGGAGATTTTTCTTCTGACGCCCGTGTCGGTATAGTCACTTTAAATATTGCAGAAGAAGATTCCGGAGAGATTTCCGACATTCTGTACAATGACTATGATATTGCAACAAGAGCCGGTGCGCATTGTGCGCCGAGAATGCATGAGGCCCTCGGTACAAAGGAGCAGGGGGCGGTGCGCTTCAGCTTTTCATGGTATAATACCGAGCAGGACGCAGATGCCGCTATAACCGCAGTAACAGAGATAGCCACACAATAGAATTGATATTATTTAATAACGCTAAACAATCGAATCCGATAAAAAAACAATTAAAAACTCCCCGTATTGTATTCTTACGATACGGGGAGCTAATTTTTTAAAGTGTTAGTGTTAAAGATTATTCCGTAGGATTAAGATTTGTAACGGCTCCTATAAATGCGGGAAGCTTGGTTTCATTGTCTATAATCATATAGACAAACGGACGGTTTAAGTATATCATGTGGTCAATAATCGCTATGGCGTTGTCCTTTACTATCACCGCAGTGACCGCACCGGCCTTTGTGCCTTTCTCATCTACTGCAATAAACGTCTTGTGTATTACATCGCTGATGTATATATTACCGTTTTCCGACTTGCCTAATTTTGAAAAGTCGGCGGCATTTTCATTAAAAGCTTCATTTATGCCAAGCTTACTTAAAGCGGAGTTCATAAATATGCTGTAGTCATAAGTAAATTTCGGTATTGCCGCCTGAACCTGTTCCGGTTTGGCTGTTTTTAAAGTGTTTTGAAGTCCTTCACCTGTTAAGCTTGCAATATAGTCGTACAGGTCAACGCCCTCGTTTGGTAAAAGTGCGGCAAAGCTGTAGTGGTTGTCTTTATACGGACGCATAAAGCCCTGGGCGTTTCCGTCGTTTAGATAAACGCTCTCCTCTGAATACATCAGTTCGGCATCCTGCTTTTCTCCGTCTATGTTGGTAAATTCGGATTTGCGGATATTGTCGGTAGTGTAGATTCTCTGCCACTCTGCGTCAAAAGCCAAAGCGTTTATAAGATACATAACGGTACTGCCGTCTATTCTTTCTATTATCTTTTTAATCATGCCGTCGGTATGCTCATTTACCCAGCTGTTGATTTTTTCAAGCGCAGCATCGTCAAACGGGAGCTTGTACGCCTGTGCATCGTAGTAATTAGCATTTGTCTGTAAAAAGCTTTTATTTACGCTGATTCTGTCTTCTTCATCTCTGAACCAAATTGAATCCGCTATACTGAACTTACTGCCATCGGTTGAAGGCAGTGCCTCTATATAGCTGTGCAGGTACTCGTTAAGCTCATCTATATTAAGCTCTCCGCCGAGTACGTTTTCCATTTCCCTGAGGGTTTTGCCGTCAGCACCGTTAGCTGTCATGGCAAGTGCAAGCATTACGGAAAGAGGTGAGATAAGTATGTTTTTCTTTGATTCTTTACTTTCAAGCGTTGACTCTTTAAAAAGCTCCACGCCGAAATTAAACTGCGAGGTCAAAAACCTTCCGTCTGCTTTTTTGTTGGCTACAGCTTCAGCCTTAAAGCCGCTCATTAGGTTTTCCGAGAGTGGAATATCATAGTTGCCGCCGTCACTGCTCCCGGTTTTACTTACAGGTGAAGCGGGGGTGTCCGGTGCCTTTGCGCAGGCCGCAGTGCATACGGTCATGATGATAGCCAGCATCAGGCACATAAGTGCTTTTAGTGTGATTTTCTTCTTCATAATGATTACTCCTTTACTTTTATTGATTTATAATTGCTTATCCCGTCTGCTTTTTCGGCTGTGACGGAAGATTTACATATTTTCCGTATCTTCAACAATACAGAGAAAAAACATTACCTGCTGTTTTTTTTCATTATACAATAAACAGCATAAAGAATCAATCATAAAAAGTGCATTCGGTTAAATAATGTATTATTTTTAGACTTTTCACACAGACTAAATATTGTCTTTTTCTATTGACAAATTCATTTAAAAAGGTGTAAAATTATAGCTAACACTTTTGTATTATATACTTTTTTGGCGAGTTACCTATAGCACAATAGCCGATTAAGAAAGGACAAGTACGTATGTTTAAAAAGATAGTAAAAGCAATAGCTTTTGTAGTGATTTTTGTAATATTATTTAACATAATCGAGTTTCCGCTGACAAAATTTGACGTGCATGCGTATCAAACATGGGGAGCTTTTTACAGCGAAGAAAAAAAGACGCTTGATGCAGTATATATCGGACCATCTACAACATATGCCTTTTTTCAGGCACCGCTTGCTTATAATGATTACGGTATAACCGTTTTGCCGATATCAATACCGAATATGCCGGCGGCATCAATAAAATATGTGATTGAGGAAGCACGAAAAACACAGCCGGATGCGCTGTATATTATAAATGCAAACAATTTTAGAAGTGTAGATAATATAAGCACGTGGATTCACTATCTGTCAGATGATATGAAGTTTTCAAAAACAAAAATTGACATGATAAATGATCTTTGTGAGAGTGAAGGAATACCGTTTTCCGACAGACTTGAGTACTATATCCCTTTGATCAGATTCCATTCAAGCTGGTCAAGCTTGGCATCTGCCAGCTTTAACTTTCAGCTTGAGGGCATGAAGGGTGCAAGTCATTATTCGCTCTTTCGGAATAAATCGGTTGATGTTAGCGCTCAATATAACGAAACAGAGGAGCTTGGCAATCTTAGCGATAAGCAAAGCCGGATTTTGCTGGATTTGTTAGACTACGCCAAAGACAGTAAGGTAAAAATAATGTTTTTGATGGTTCCTCAAAGCGGAATGGATGAGACTACGCTTGCACAGTTCAATATGGTGCAGAAAACTATAGAAGATAACGGATTTGAATGCCTTAATATGGCGAGAAGCGCCGAAGAAATGGGAGTTACCTATAAAACCGATTATTACAATCCCGGTCATATGAATATTCACGGCTCCATTAAATATACTGATTATCTGTCAAAATATCTCATTCAAAAATACGGTTTTACCGATAAAAGAAAAACAGAGGGATATGAAAGCTGGAATGAAGCAGCCGAAAAGTATATAAATATCATTGACAACAATGTACTTGATATAGAGCTGACCCATCAACAGCGTGATTTAACCATGCAGGCTCCGAACATCATGTATATCGAAGGAGTAGGCGATGGTATTAATATAAAATGGCAGTCTGTTGAAAATGCCGACGGTTATTCTGTTTATCGGAAGAAGACAAGCGAAAAGAGTACAACATATGATTCTAAGTGGGAAAAGTTGGCAGATGTAGATAGCAGTACATTGAACTATCTTGATATAACACCGAAAAAGAATGTTAATTACACTTATACGGTGATAGCATTTTACAACAAAGACGGAAAAAGAGTTTACGGAGAGTATCTTATAAAAGGAATAGGATGCTCAACCGCTAAAATTGAAACACCTCTGCTTAAAAGCTTGACTGAGGACAGCGAAGGTATAAAGATTACATGGAATGCAGTTGAAGGAATTGAAAAATACGACATCTACAGGAAAATAGTCGGAGAGGAATATAACAAAATTGCCACTGTCGGCAATACAGATGAATTTGTTGATAAGCACTATCTAAAAGGAGTACCTTATATATACACCGTTCGCGCAGTAAAGGAAGAAAAAGGTAAAATCAGGCAAAGCGCATATGACCGTAACGGTCTGCTTAGGCTTGTTGATCTTCCTGCACCGGAAGTAAAGGCGTATAAGGATGCCGACGGTGCAGTAAACCTGCTGTGGAATAGAATACAAGGTGCAAACTGTTATTATGTTTACAAGCAGACAGAATATGAAAAGTGGGAGCTTGCAGCTGATGATATAGCACTTGGTAAGGAAAGCTTTACGGACAGAGCTGTAACCGATAGTAAGAAAGCATCATACAGGGTATCTGCCGTTATCATAAACGGCGATGACATTTACGAATATCCGTCAGATACCGTTGAATTGAAATAAGGAGGCGGAATAATGGCATTTGTATCACTTTCATTTTTGCTTTTTGTTGTAGTATCTGCACTTGTTTACTTTGCCGTACCGCTTAAACACCGCTGGGCAGTTTTACTTATTGCGAGTTATGTTTATTTTTGGTTTAACAGTGAATGGCTCGTGCTTATACTGTTTGCAACAACGTTGATAACATTTTTTGACGCTAAAGCTATTTTCTCAAT
>CADBRB010000263.1 GCA_902796955.1 uncultured Ruminococcus sp. | reverse complement strand
GTATGTTCTTTTTAAAAAGCTCTTTTTTGTATTTAATACGCTTAGCCATACCCAAAAGATGCATACGCTCGTTGTAATAATCAATCAATGTGGCTGTGTGTCCCAGCTTTTCCACAGCTTTTAATGTTGCATAAGCTTGCAAAACCGAGCCGTAATTTACAATTTTGTGTAATGTTATAAGTCCAATATCCATAAGCTTTTTGCATATATCGTGAAAAATGCGATATATACTGTCGTTCCTTTCAAAATACTCAGTTTTTTATAGTTGTAAATTGCATCTATTCCGAAATATCATAAAGAATATCAGAAATTATATGGTTAGATACCAAAAACCCTTTGTCGCTCAGTGCGATATGACTATCGTCAAAGACGATTAAATCTGCATTTTTAAGTTTATTTAGTGTGTTTTCACACTTTTTTACAGGAAAACTTCTGCCGTACCTTTCACTAAAGGAGCTAAACAGCAAGCCCTCCGTAAGCCGTAAACGCAACATTATATATTCTTCAAAAGAGCCGCCCGCACCGTCGTCAATAGTCTTTTCGCTATAAAAATCTTGTATGAAGCGGGGTGTATAAAAGCGTTTACTATTAATAAATGAGTGCGCCGAAGCACCTATACCGAGGTACTCGTCGCAATTCCAATATTTAAGGTTATGTTTACCTTTTTTGCCGTTTTTACAGAAATTTGAGATTTCATACTGTTCATAGTCGTATGCTTTTAAATATTCGCACGCCGATGAATAAAAATCGGCTTGTGCATCATCGTCAAAAAAAGGCAGAGTATCTGCCATTGCGGCAAACGGGGTATTATCCTCTATTTTCAAAATATATGCCGATATGTGACTTGCACTGCTCTCGGCACAAAAATCAATAGTTCGCTTAAGGCTTTCGTGCGTTTGATGGGGAACGGCAAGCATGACGTCCATTGATATATTGTCAAAGCCGCCGGATTTTGCCATTTTCAGAGTGTCAGCCGCATCTTTGCAGTTATGTCTTCTGCCGAGCGTTTTAAGCTCGTTTTCGTTTGCAGATTGCAATCCGATTGAAATCCTGTTATAGCCCGATTTGCGAAGCTGTTTAAAATCGAGCAGGGGGGAGGACGTAGGGTTTACTTCTACGGTCGCCTCGTAATCATCAGTTAAAAAATACTTTTTAGCGGCGCTGATTATCTTAATTAAATTGTCCGTACCGCACAGGCTCGGTGTGCCTCCACCTATATAAAGCGTATCAGCTTTACAGTTGTAAATACCGGAATAATACTGGATTCTTTGAACAATCATATCAGTATATTTATTTATTTCACTATGTGAGTAGTTTATTGAAAAAAAGTCACAGTACGGGCATTTTCCCGTGCAAAAAGGAATATGAATGTAGATACCTATATTCTTCATAAGTCACCTTACAGATTACAAGAATTGCAGTCGAAATTTAACCTGATTGCATATATAATAAATTATACCATAGATTTTTTCAGATTTCTATAATTTACGCCAAAATAAGCCTGTTGTAACAAAATAAATTCAATCAAAAGTAAGTTCTGTGCCGATAAACCATTGACAAATGTTTATTTTATAGTAAAATATTATATTGAGTAGGTTTGTGTATACGTATATATGCAGGCCGTCTGTTAAGCATAATGCTTTTCGATTTTTTAATCGCCTTATCTAAAGCATTATCAAATGCAAAGAGCTTTAACAAATGAAAGGAAGATAAAAATGAAAAAATTAGGTATATTTTTATTAGTAGCGTGCATGGCAGTTGGTTTTGCCGGCTGTAAGGATAAAGAGGACGACGGTGCCTCTTCAAAGGCTGATTCGGCTGTTGTATCGCAGGTATCGTCACAGGATGAAAGCATATCGTCATCCGAGGCGGAGTCCGCAGGTGCGGCCTCTATCGACTATGATCCCACAGCGTCAATGGATGTTGTATCTGAAACTGCCTCAACGGAGAGTGTAGAGGAGATTATAGAGGTTTTGGATTAATTCTTGGAGGAAATCAACTTGCACAACAATAAAGAAATTGAAAAACGCCGTACATTTGCTATTATTTCTCACCCTGACGCCGGAAAAACCACGCTTACCGAAAAGCTTTTGCTTTACGGCGGCGCAATCAATCTTGCAGGCTCGGTTAAGGGTAAAAAGACAGCTAAGCATGCCGTTTCGGACTGGATGGAGATTGAAAAGCAAAGGGGTATTTCCGTCACTTCGTCGGTATTGCAGTTTAAGTATGGCGGATACTGCATAAATATTTTGGATACGCCGGGACACCAGGATTTTTCGGAGGATACTTACCGTACGCTTATGGCGGCGGATTGCGCCGTAATGGTAATCGACGCATCAAAAGGCGTTGAAAATCAAACGATAAAGCTGTTTAAGGTTTGCGTACTCAGGCATATACCTATAATAACGTTTATGAACAAAATGGATAGAGATGCCAAAAATCCGTTTGAACTGCTCGAAGATATTGAAACTGTTCTCGGCATAAACACTTATCCAATGAACTGGCCGATAGGCTCCGGCAAGGAATTTAAGGGTGTATATGAGCGCAAGACCAGAGAGGTGCTTACGTTCACCGCAAATAACGGCCAGCGTGAGGTTGAGGAAAGCAGGCTCGGTATAGATACAGAGCAGGCTCGTGAGCTTATAGGCGAGCAAATGTATTCGGAGCTTCACGATGATATTGATTTACTTGACGGTGCAGGCGATGAAATGGATATAGACATGGTTCGCAGCGGCAAGCTTACTCCCGTTTTTTTCGGTTCGGCACTTACAAACTTCGGTGTAGAGCCGTTTCTTGAAGAGTTTTTACAGCTGACTACTCCGCCTCTCCCGCGTGAAACCGACAGCGGCACGGTTGACCCGATGAGCGATTATTTTTCGGCTTTTGTGTTTAAAATTCAGGCGAATATGAATAAAGCGCATCGTGACAGAATAGCGTTTATAAGGATATGCTCAGGTAAATTTGAAAAGGGCATGGAGGTTTACCATGTTCAGAGCGGCAAAAAGATGAAGCTCTCTCAGCCTCAGCAGATAATGGCGCAGGAGCGAGAGGTTATAGATGAAGCCTATGCCGGAGATATCATGGGTGTTTTTGACCCCGGTATATTCTCTATAGGCGACACGGTTTGTACGCCGGGAGTGAATGTTAAATTCAAGGGCATACCCACATTTGCGCCGGAGCATTTTGCGCTTGTACAGCAAAAGGACACCATGAAGCGCAAGCAGTTTATAAAAGGCACAAACCAAATTGCTCAAGAGGGTGCAATACAAATCTTTCAGGAGCTTGATTCAGGCATGGAGGAGGTAATCGTGGGCGTTGTAGGCACGCTTCAGTTTGAGGTTTTGGAATACAGACTGAAAAATGAATACAATGTTGATATAGTGCGCTCAGATTTACCGTATCAATATATTAAATGGATAGGAAATGCCGATGTAGACCCCAAAAAGCTTGATTTAGCCTCAGATACAAAACGTATTCAGGACTTAAAGGGAAATCATCTGCTTTTGTTCACAAATCTTTGGAGCATAAACTGGGCGCTTGAACACAACAAGGGTCTTGTGCTTCTTGATTTTGGCGGAGCATAAAGTTAAAAAGTTAAATATAAGCTCCATACCGATTAAAAACCGTGATATGGAGCTTTTAAATTTGAATTTTATCTTAATGGGTTTAATTAGAGATTAGTATTAGAGTCAATTTTCTATGATTTTTATAAAAAGCCATGATTCAAAATCGTTATAACGAAAAAAATTTTCTAAACAGCAGGAAATTTAACACTTTTGTCGTATTATAATATATAGAATGTACCAAAACCGTGTTGCTGTGTACAAAATGACGGTAAAACGGATAAAATTACTGTGGATAAGTAAAAATATATAGGTACTGATATTGTATTTTATATTCTTAATCGTAATGAGCCTAACGTTTTTCGGAATAGAGTATACAAATCAACTGAAATATACTCGTTTGAGATTGTAACGGCTGTATATTGAAGAAAGGGGGAGTTCTATGCCTTTGCCTGAGGATTTTATGCAGGAGCTGAGGGCAAAATCAGACATAGCGGATATAGTGTCCGGCTATGTGAGTTTAAGAAGAAGCGGCAGAAATCTTGTAGGTCTTTGCCCGTTTCACGGTGAAAAAACTCCATCCTTCAACGTTAATCCGGAAAACGGTTTGTTTTACTGCTTCGGTTGCGGCGTCGGCGGCGACGTTATAACATTTGTAATGAAGATAGAGAATCTTGATTATATGGAATCTGTAAAGCTTTTGGCGCAGAGAGCAGGTCTTGCCGTGCCGGAGAACAGCTTTGATAACTCAAACGCTAAACTGAAAATGCGTATACTGGAGGCTAACAGAGCGGCGGCAAGGTTTTTTAACAGTCAGCTTTATACGGAGGGCGGCCAGGCGGCGCTTGACTATCTGCATCGCAGGCAGCTTACAGATAGAACTATTCGTCACTTCGGGCTTGGATATGCGCCGAACTCAAGATATGCCTTGTGTGACCATTTAAAAGGCATGGGATTTACGGAGTACGAGCTTGTGCAGGCAAATTTAGCTTCTAAGGGTGCAAACGGCAGAATTTACGACAGATTTTATGACAGGGTAATGTTCCCGATAATAGATTTGAGAGGTAATGTTATAGCCTTTGGCGGCAGAATAATGAGCGATGCAAAGCCCAAATATCTAAATACTTCAGATACGCTTGTTTTTAAAAAGAGCGCAAATCTTTTTGCAATGAATTTTGCAAAAAATTCGGGTGAAAACAGATTGATTCTTGCCGAGGGGTATATGGACGTTATTGCGCTTCATCAAGCGGGATTCACCAATGCGGTGGCAACGCTCGGCACTTCGCTTACAAGTGAGCAGGCAGTTTTAATGAAGCGTTATTCACCTGAGGTGATGATATCCTACGATGCCGATGAGGCAGGGCAAAAGGCAACCGCCAGAGCAATACCTCTGTTAAGAAATGCAGGGCTTTTGGTAAGAGTAATTACAGTGCCTAACGGCAAAGACCCGGATGAGTTCATCAAATCGCACGGTATACAGGGGCCGGCACGTTTTAAACAGCTTATAGATAACGCAGGAAATGATGTTGAGTACAAGCTTAACAGGGTCAGGCAAAATGTGGATACCGAAACCTCTGACGGAAAAATAAAGTATATAAACGAGGCCGTTAAGATACTTGCCGAAATCGACAACAGGATTGAATGGGAGGTCTACGCCTCCAAAATCGGCAGTGAAATGTCTGTTGACAAATATGCCATAATCCAGCAGATAGATAAGCTCAAAAGGCAGAAGAACAGGGCTGAAAGCTCTAAAAATTTCAGAACTCTGCAAACTGCTACATCTGCTAAAACAGACAGAATAAATCTGCAAAAGGCAGATAACCTTCGTGCGGCGAAGGCGGAGGAAGCTCTGATTGCTTTTATTGTAAATAATCCCGATTCGGCTAAAAAAGTTTTTGAAAGATTGCCCTCAGATAAGCTGATAACGGATTTTAACCGAAAGGTTTATAAATGTATTCAGGAGAGAATACAGGAGGGTAAATCCGCCATGATGATGGATATATCCGAGTTTTTCACTCCGGAAGAAAACGCAAGGATAGCCTATATGTTGCTTAATTTTACACAGCAGGCATTAACAAATGACGCAGTTGATGAATACATACAGGTGATTTTGCGGGAAAACGATAAAAAAATATTAAATGACGTTGCACAAGCCAATGAAAATGACATACAAGATTTTCTTAACAAGCTGAAACAACAGAAAAAGTAAGGAGATATTAAAAATGACAGCATTACCGCCATCAGATAAGAGGACGATTATAAAAGAGCTTACCGAGCTTGGCAAGGTTAAAGGGCATATCACTACAAAAGAAATTTTTGACGCAATAGGCGAAATGGATTTTGACCCGGAACAGCTTGAAAAGTTTTACGATTCTCTTGAATCGTTAGGTATTGAGCTTATTGACGATTTGGATGATTTGCAAATCGACGACATTGACCTTGACGTTGTTGCCGACGAGGTAAAAAGCTTTAGTGACGATCCATCGGCAGATTCTATAGCAATAGATGACCCTGTTAAGGTTTATTTAAAAGAGATAGGCAGAGTTCCGCTCCTTACTACAGACGAAGAAAAGGATCTTGCAATAAGAATAAACGAGGGCGATGCCGCCGCAAAAAAGAGATTGTCCGAGGCAAATTTAAGGCTTGTTGTAAGCATAGCGAAGAGGTATTTGGGCAGAGGTATGCAATTCCTCGATTTAATACAGGAGGGCAATCTCGGTCTTATCAAGGCTGTTGAAAAGTTTGACTATTCCAAAGGCTTTAAATTCTCAACCTATGCTACATGGTGGATACGTCAAGCCATAACAAGAGCCATTGCCGATCAGGCGAGGACAATAAGAATACCTGTTCATATGGTTGAAACGATAAACAAGGTAAAAAAGGTTTCGAGCCAGCTTTTGCATACAAACGGACATGAGCCAACGGCGGATGAAATTGCAGAGGAGCTTGAAATGCCGGTTGACAAGGTGCGTGAAATCATGCGTGTAGCGCAGGAGCCTGTATCGCTTGAAACGCCGATAGGTGAGGAGGAGGACAGCCATTTGGGTGATTTTATCCCCGATGATGATATTCCCGCTCCGGCGGAAGCGGCGGCTTTTACCCTGTTGAAGGAGCAGCTCTTTGAGGTGCTGGATACCCTGACAGAGCGGGAGGAAAAAGTGCTG
>CADBRB010000262.1 GCA_902796955.1 uncultured Ruminococcus sp. | reverse complement strand
TGCAGCCATATAATTCTCAATATTATGGTTTCCCTTGATTTTGATTTCATCCTTATTGATTATCTCGTTGTCCCTGCCGTTGTCGGTAAACATTATCATTCCGTCATCACGTAGCCAAACCCCGTCATTCAAAGCTTTTGTTCTGCTGAACATAACAGCTTTACCTCTTGCCAGTTCCTCGAAGCTCGCAGTAATATCATTGTCAGCATTCAGCACAAGCCTGCCATAGCCGTTTTGATGAATAAAAATATTCTTTTTAGCGTCAATGTACTCCTCCATATCCTTATGTATATCAAGATGATTAGGAGAAAGATTTGTAACTACTGCGATTTGCGGACTTTTTCTCATAGAAATCAGCTGAAAGCTTGAAAGCTCCACTACTGCAATGTCATCCTTATCAACAGTATCTATCTCAGGCAGGAGGGGCTTGCCTATATTGCCGCCCAAATGTACACGCAGACCGTACTGCTTAAGAATTTCAGAAATTATAGTCGTTGTTGTTGTTTTTCCGTCGCTTCCGGTTACAGCTATTATTCTGCACGGGCATAAATCGAAAAACTCCTCCATTTCGGACGTTACAACAACCCCACGTTTTCTCAATTCTACAAGCTCCGGCAGATAAAACTTCATTCCGGGCGTTCTAAATACGATATCTGCATCAAGATTTTTTAAATAGTCATTACCGCATTTTAACACTGCGCCATCACTGACTATCTCTTTTGCAATATCTCCAAGCTCATCGGCACTTCTTTTATCGCATACGATAATCTGCGCACCGTGGCTGATAAACTTTTTAATAAGAGGGAAATTGCTTCTTCCTGCACCGCAAAGCGCAATCTTCTTGCCGTTAAGCCCGTCAAAGTATTCCTGTATTCTGCTGTTCATTGCTCAGCCTCCCAAATGATATATGTATATATTCAAAAATAATTTTCAAAATTATTGCTTCTCAAGCGCAAAGTTATGTATTTTCAAGCTTTTTACAACACTCACGCCTGCTTTATTATAGTGTCAAAAATAAAAAATAGCAACTGTTTTTTAAAAGCCGAAATTACTGTCGGCGGTTTTACACTTGCCGCAGTCACTGCACCCGTTGCAAATCATCCGACTGCCACACTCTTTACAATTCTCTCCATACTTTGGCACATACAAATCCTCCTGCGGAATTGCCATACCGAAATTATCATATAAGTCAAATTTTATAGGTCTGCCTTTAAACGAAAGCCCCGATTTAAACGCCATTACACTTTGAATACGCTTACCGTTAAGCTCATATTTTCTGCCGTTTTTAATAAAAACAGTTCCGGTTTCAATAAAACAAAATGTAACATTATGCCGCCTGCATTCATCGCTCAAACTTCTTACCCATTCATAGTCACACGGACGTGCGCCGTCATAATTCTCTCCGCCGCAAATTACCTGCTCAATTTGCCCCGAAGATAAATACTTCTCTATACTCACTTTACCTATAAACGGTGCGCACATTATACCCTTATGCTTAAACGGCAGGCTGAGCATAATCGGTATGCGCTCATCTGCACGCTTTTGATTTTCACAGGTTACATTAAAAAATACATTGTCCCAGCCGTTGCCCCAATCACTCGGCAAACACTCATTCACTCTTTGTGGGCGCTTTGTAAGCAGAAAAAATACAACATCCTTCCGCATATGTATCAAATCCCACGCTTCGTTGCGCCATTCGTCAGCCTCCTCTAAAAAGAAATCCGACGTCATACATACACGCAGCTGCTCACCGCTACGCACTTTGTATGCTCCGTTTCGCTCTCTTTGGACCGGATAATTAAATCCCGATTTCGTTTTATAAATATCACTTCCGTCTTGCCGGCGCATACTATCCAGATAATACATATAACAGTTTAGGCAACCCTCACTGCATTTTTTACAGCCGTGCCACGGATTCCATATATCATGCATAAAAATCACCGCCAACAGAGCATTAACAAGGCACAAACCCAGTATTATTGAGCCTTTTGCTATATATAAAGCTATTATACTTTACATATAGTATTCATATCAAAATAATCCACTATAAAGGGATTGTACCGTGTGATACAATCCCTTTCGTATCTGTTATCTTATCTCTATATTCAGAGTATAAGCAAGCTTTTTAAGTATTTTTTGTACGTATTTGTCTATTTCTTCACCGGTAAACTCATGGTCATCCGGAGTAAAAATGATATTGAAAGCCATGCTCTTTTTACCGGCACCAATCTGCACACCTCTGTATACGTCAAACAACTTAACTGAAGTGATATATTTGCACGAACTCTTTATAGCTTCTTGAACATCACCGCAAAGAACAGACTCATCCATAACAAGTGCCAAATCTCTTGATTCATCGGTAAACTTTGATATCGGTTTGTATGAAATCTTGTCATTAACGATTTCTGACAGAGCCTCATAGTCTATCTCGCTGATGAATACCGGCTTTTCAACTGCAAGCTCATCACACACGTCATGTGCAAGCCGTCCGATATATCCTATATTTTTGCCGGCGCATTTCACCGCAGCGGTCATACCCGGATGCAGGAACGGCTTTTCGGATTTTTCATAAGTAAACTCGACCTTAAAGGCCTCGGCAATCGCTTCAAGTGCGCCTTTTACGGTAAAGAAGCTCTCTTTGTCGCCAAATGCACCTATGCAGAGCATCATATGCTCCTCAGGATAACTTTCAAGCGGAAGCTTTTCGGTTTTAAATACAGTGGCTGTTTCAAAGAATCTGCCCTCTGTGTTTCCTCGTCTTAAATTCCTAACAGCCGCATTTATCATAGACGGAGCAAGTGTAGTTCTCATAAGCGATAAATCCTCGCTTATCGGATTTAATATACGAATAGCCTGACGTTCCTTTGCGTCCTGCGGCAATTTTATCATATCTAAATCCTTTGGTGAAAAGAATGAGTAAAACATAGATTCATAATAGCCTTGAGCGCACAGCGTTTTCTTAAGCTTTAAAATTCTCTTTTGTTCCTCACTTCTGCCGCCGCAGGTAACCTGCGCATTATCCAGAAAACGCGGAACAATATGCTCATAACCATAGAGGCGAATAACCTCCTCGGCTATATCCGAAACATGAGAGTCGATATCATCACGGTATGCAGGTATCATAACGCTCAAATCATCACCGTTTATCGAAGGCTCAAAGCCCAGAGCCGATAAATTCTCGATTATCGCTTCATCCGGCACAACTATGCCGAGCAGCTCATTCATCTTTTTAACGCTTACAGTAAGCGGTCTTGATTCAACCGAATTACCTGCCGAAACATCCTTGTGGAATTTTGAAACCTTTCCGCAGCCAAGCTCGCAGACAAGATGCAACGCTCTTTTCATGCCCATTTGCGTTGAATACTCGTCAACACCCTTTTCAAATCTTGAGCTTGAATCTGAGCTTTGACCGAGCATACGTGAGGTCTTTCTTACATTATCCCTTGCAAACTTAGCGGCCTCAAACATAACGTCAGTGGTGGTATCCTTTATCTCTGAGTTCAGACCGCCCATAATGCCGGCAAGCGCAACAGGCTTGTTTCCATCACAGATAACAAGATTATTTGCGTTCAGTTCAAACTCCTTTTCATCAAGAGTGACAATTTTTTCTTTGTCATTGGCACGCCTTACAACAATCTCGGAATTTTCAAGATCGTTTAAGTCAAATGCGTGCATCGGCTGTCCAAACTCTTTCAGCACATAGTTTGTTATATCTACCATGTTGGAAATGGCATTAATTCCCACAAGTGAAAGCCTGCGCTTCATCCAGTCAGGCGACGGTGCTATTTTTATATCTGAAACATAATGTCCTATATATCTCGGACAGAGGTCCGGAGCTTCAACAGTTATATTGAAGTCTATGTCCCTGCCATCCTCTATATAATCAAGAGGCGGCATTTTAAACGGCTTTTTTAGTACAGCGGCAACCTCTCTGGCTATACCGATAATGCTCTGACAGTCGGGACGATTTGCAGTTATACTGATATCAAAAATATAATCGTCAAGTCCTACTATCGGCTTAACATCAGCGCCGTTTTGTGCGTCCTGCGGCAAAACCAGAAGTCCGCAATAACCTGCGCCCCTGTACATATCCTCATTTAACCCTATTTCAACGCCCGAACAAAGCATACCCTCGGATTCAACACCACGAAGCTTACCTTTCTTTATCGTCATTACACCTTCAACGGTAACATGATCTTTAGCAGTGGCATAGACGGTAGCTCCCACAAGAGCAACCGGAAACTTGCCGCCGACGCATACATTGTCTGCGCCGCAACAAATTTGGAACGTTCCCTTATCTCCGCAATCCACGTTACACACTGTGATGTGAGTATCCGGTATAGGCTCGCAGGTCAAAACCTCGCCTACAACTACACCCGAAATATCTTTACCTATATCTATAAGCTCTTCAACCTCAAAGCCTGCCGAAAAAAGTTTTTCCTCAAGCTCCTTGGCTGAAATATCTATATCAACATAATCTTTAAGCCAACTTAACGGTGCAAGCATTTATAAATCCCCCTTTAATCAATCCTTAAACTGTTTGGCAAAGCGTGTGTCTGACTCAAACAACGTTTTGATATTGTTGATTCCGTATTTGAGCATTGCAATTCTCTCCACGCCCATTCCAAACGCAAATCCGGTGTATTTATCGGGGTCAATGCCGCAGTTTTCAAGCACGTGTCTGTTTACCATTCCTGCGCCGAGAACCTCTATCCAGCCTGTACCCTTACAGAGCTTACAACCCTTGCCGCCGCATTCAAAGCAGCTTACGTCAACCTCAACAGACGGCTCTGTAAACGGAAAATATGACGGTCTAAGACGAGTTTTTACACCTTCACCGAAGATTCTTTCAGAGAAAGTATTGAGCATACCCTGCAAGTCACATACAGAGATTCCCTCATCAACAACAAGACCCTCCATTTGCGAGAACATCGGAGAATGTGTTGCGTCATCATCAGAGCGGAAAACCTTGCCCGGCGAGAGTATCTTAATCGGAGGCTTCTTATTCTCCATTACATGAATCTGACCGGCAGAGGTCTGTGTGCGAAGCAAAAATTCATCGGAAACATAGAATGTATCCTGCATATCTCTTGCCGGATGATCTTTGGGAGTATTGAGAGCTGTGAAATTGTAATAGTCATTCTCTATCTCTCTGCCCTCGTAAATCTCAAAGCCCATACCTGTAAATATGTCGATAAGCTCATTCTCGATGAGAGTATCGGGATGAAGTGCGCCGATTTCATTCTTTTCGGCTGGCATTGTTACATCAACAGCCTCAGCTTTATTTTTCTTCTCAAGCTCAATAGCCTTAACCCTTTTATCCATCTCATCAAAGCGTGCAATAGCCCATTGCTTCACTTCGTTTATAACCTTGCCCATTGCCGGACGCTCCTCCTTGGGAACATCACGCATATTTTTCATAAGCTGGGCAATTTTACCGTCTTTGTTATCTAAAAAATCCTTTCTGAACTCATATAAAGATTTCGATGAATCAAAGCTCTCTATTCTATCTTCGATTTCACTGCGTATTTTTTGAATCGTATTTTCAATCATTTAATTAAAATCCGCCTTTCCGTTACAGCTCATTGTTTTAAAGTATATGTACTTTACATGGCGGCAAAATGCTGTTAAACAGTAGATTTTCGGCTTCTGTATCAACTAACCGAAGCCGAATATCCTGCCGTTAATAAAACAAGTTGCTTGATTTATAATCCTGCATTTATTTATTACAGTGTTTTTATTGTAATATCGTCATCATCTGCCGAAATGTGCATGCCTATTATTTGTGCGCCGGCATTTTCAATGATAATATTCGCCATTTTATCCTCTACGCTTTTACTTATGAGATTACGCAAATCTCTTGCTCCGCTCTTTCCTCCAAATGATTTTTCCGCCAGATAATCCGTCGCTTTTTCATCGTAGGTGAGCTTTATACCTTTTTCTGCAAGTGAAGGTACGTACTCGTCTATCATCAGAGCTGCAATCTTCTTATAATCTTCCTTTGTAAGCGTGTTAAAGACTATTATTTCGTCTATTCTGCTTATAAACTCCGGGCGGAGGAACTCCGAGAGAGATTTCATCGCCTTTTCCTTGTTCACCTGATTCTCGGTCTTATTAAAGCCGAGTGCGCTCTCACGCTTCTCACTGCCGGCGTTTGACGTCATAACAATAACGGTGTTTTCAAAGTTTATTTTCTTTCCGTGAGCATCTGTTACCTTACCCTCGTCAAGTATTTGAAGCAGAATATTCATCACATCCGGGTGAGCCTTTTCTATTTCATCAAAAAGAAGCACTGAATACGGACGTCTGCGCACCTTTTCGGTAACCTGACCCGCTTCGTCATATCCGACATATCCCGGCGGTGCGCCGATAATCCTTGATACAGAATGCTTTTCCATAAACTCTGACATATCAAGCCTGATAAGTGTTTCCGGAGTATCAAAAAGCTCTTCCGAAAGTACCTTGACCAGTTCGGTTTTGCCCACGCCGGTGGGTCCTACAAAGATAAACGATGCCGGACGTCTGCGAGGACTTATCTGAACTCTGCTTCTCCTTACTGCGGAGGCAAGAGCCTTTACCGCATCGTCCTGACCTATTATTTTTTGCTTGAGCCTTTCTTCAAGTCCGGCAAGCTTATTCAGCTCATTCTCTTTAACCCTCGAAGCCGGTATCCCCGTCCACAATTCTATAACACGTGCTAAATCATCTTCCGTAACCGCTGAGCCGAGCGCATCTTCTTTTATTTCAGAAGAGCGTTGGTTTTTACGCAGTATATCGGAGCGAACGCCCGCAAGGGCTTCGTAGTCTATATCCTCTGCCGCTGTCAGTGCGCTTTCCTTTTCCTCAAGCTCGGCAATATCGCTTTGCAGGGTATCATATTCCTCCATTGCCTTGTTTCTCAGTACAGCGCATGAGCAAGCCTCGTCAAGCAGGTCTATTGCTTTATCCGGCAAAAACCTGTCTGTTATATATCTCTCCGAGAATACCACAGCTTTTCTCACAATGTCGTCAGGAACGGATATT
>CADBRB010000261.1 GCA_902796955.1 uncultured Ruminococcus sp. | reverse complement strand
TCTTATTTATATTAACTGTGCTGGAGCTTTTTTCGAGCTTTCCGTCCATATTTACCATGCATGATTCAACTTCGGAATTAAGTACGATATTATCAATACCCTTGCTCTCCAGACCCTCGGGTATCCATTTCAACAGCTCCGCAGTATCAAAGTCTTCAATGAATCTCCAGCCCTTTGCCAAAATCGTGTTTGATGTGACAAACATTACCGATGGTTCACGGTTCAATATTGTTTTTATCGCCGCTTCATACTCTGCCTTTGATGTAAACTTGACGGTAAACGTGTATTGTATTCCGTCATCAACTATTTCCTTTGTATATGACATTGAATCCGGAATAAATGATTTGACCGTGCTTTCAAGATTTTTTTCCTTTTCATCGGTAGAGATAAGCTTGTTTGGGAAAAGACAGGTAATTACTCTATCTCCGCTAAAAGTAGAAGACAATGTCATAACAGATTTTATCTTAACGTTTTTTGCGGACGAATTACATCCTGTAACAGCTAAAGCGAGTATTACCGCTATAACCGCAATTACAGACAACTTTATAATCCTTTTCATAATATATGAGGCTAAGCCTCACCACCTCCATTTATAAATATTTTGTATCTAAATGTTTATTAAAAACACAATTAATAAAAATTTTATGAACAATATTAATCGTAAAATTTTATCCTATTGTATTAAAAACGCATCAAAATTTAAAAATCATTAAAAATAATAATTAAGTTGTTATAAATCATTTTGATTAAAATCGGAATTTTTTTGCAATTAATAACCGTATTCCTGCACAAAAAGCACAGCCCTGCAAGGAGCTGCCTCAAGCTTGCCTACCTTTATAGGAAAGGCAACCAGAAAGTATTCACCATCTTTAACCTTACGAAGGTCAAGCCCCTCAAGCACTGCAACATTTGAGCATAAAAGCTCTTTATGTACTCGCATTTCCTCATTGGGAGCGGCTATTGAAATCGCATCGGTGCCAATAAGCTCCAAACCACTGTCTGCAATAACAAATGCTGCACTTTGAGTTAAAAAAGCCTTGCCGTCACCGTGTAAAAGAAGTTTGTTTTTACAGTACGGCAGTATTTTTTCCATATCATCGCCAGTTATCATGCCTTTTATTGTTACTACAGTACATCTGCCGCAGAATTTTTCAAGCTGGGCGGCTTCGATTGTTTCACCCTTTTCTATATAATGATAGGGCGCATCAACGTGCGTTCCGGTGTGCAACGACATTGAGATTTTTGAAAGATTACACTCATCACCCTCGGTAATTCTTGTCAGCCATGTGTATTCCGGCTCCGGGTCACCGGGGTATACCTGAGCGGTAAGTATTTCTCTTGAAATATCGAGTATTTTCATAGTAACGAACACTTCCTTTCCATTTTGCGGTCAGGTGATTTGTCCAAAAAACAAAATGCAGATACTATTGAAGATAAAACTTATTTAAAAAATAATATTCGTCAAAAAATTACAAAATAAATCAACTGATATGTATATTACTGAAAATGATACAAAAAATTAGTCTGATAATAATACACCTGTAAGATTTTATGTGGAATTAGTAAAACAAGCTTGTTTAAAGGTAAATTCCTTTATGTGTTTTCAGAAAAGCAGTTTTTATATACTCTCAGTCAACCTCTATAAATAATGTTTTCTAAGTGTGACAGAGCATAGCCTACTGAGTATAATCATACATATAATAACACACATTTCAACATTTTAAAAGGGGTTATTACAATTTTTTTACGCTTGGCACATACAAGATATATTATCTATATTTAGACCGTCGTTTTGAAGAGCTGTTTTACGCAGTGCAATTTATTAAAAAAGTGTTAAAAGGCTTGTTTTTTACAGAGATTTTACTATAATAATGTATGTAGTTTTAATAGTATATGGTTTTACGTATGTAGTGCTGATTTGAGGTTTTGAATCTGTGTTAAATATTTCAAATCGGTATAAGCCGAGGGTTGCGACGGCACTGCTCGGCATACATTACTGTAAAAAGGAGAAAAACATGAAAAGAACGAAAATTTCTGACAGAAAGCTACCCGATTACACGCGAGGTGAGGAGATATTCAACATGGTATCTCACATTGTAGGCGGTGCATTTGGAGTAGTTGCTCTGGTAACCTGCGTTATAATGGCGGCCATAAAAGGCAATGCAGGCAGAGTAGTAGGTGCGGCTATTTACGGTGCTTCAATGATAACTCTGTACACAATGTCCAGCATTTATCACGGGCTAAAAAAGGAAAAGCCCAAAAAGGTTATGCAGGTGCTTGACCACTGTACAATATTTTTCCTTATTGCGGGTACATACACTCCTATAACGCTCGGCCCTCTTTGTGATGCTAACACAGCGGTAGGCTGGGTTATATTTGGCATAGTGTGGGGCTTTGCCGCACTTGGTGTAACATTTACCGCAATAGACGTAAATAAGTACAGCAAGTTTGCTATGGTATGCTATTTGGGCATGGGGTGGTGTATAATTTTCTCGCTCAAAACGCTACTTAAGGTTTTGCCGGTAATGGGCTTTGTATGGATACTAATGGGCGGCGTTGCATATACTATAGGCGCCGTTCTATATGGATTGGGCAAAAAGAAAAGGTATATGCATTCTATTTTTCATCTGTTTGTTGTTGCAGGCAGCATACTTCAATACTTCGGCATTATTTTCTATGTGCTGAAAATGCATTGACAAAAGGATATTTCAAACGTAAAAAAGACAGTATCTCAGTTTTATGGGATACTGTCTTGTTTTGTTGTTAATGATATGTTTGCCGCTGTTAGCTTTTCTTCATGTGTTTTTTAATTGCGGCAAAGGATTCGTCGCTGATATCGTGTTCTATTTTGCAAGCATCGTCTGTGGCAGTTTCCTCATTTACTCCGATGCTTATAAAAAACTCGGTAAGTATGGTATGACGCTCATAGATTTTTTCGGCAACTTCTCTTCCTATATCGGTGAGGATAAGATACCCGTTGCCGTCTACAACAATATACCCTCCGGATTTTAGCAGACTAACGGCACGGCTTACACTGGGTTTTGAAAAGCCCATGTATTCCGCTACATCAAGAGAACGCACAATTTTATTTTTGTTGGTTAATATCAGTATTGTTTCTAAATACATTTCTCCGGATTCCTGCAAGCGCATACGAATACCCCCTCAATGTACAGTTTTAACTATAGTAAAAATGATACCACAAACTTCTTCCTTTTGCAAGTTTATTTATGGGAAAACCGTATGGTGAAATTGCAGAAAGAATCTTGCAGGCTAAACCTGCACGCAAGTCGCACACAAAATTGTTGTAAATATCAGCTTTGTTTCCTGCGGCGAAGTTTATACTTGCCCTCTCCGTCAACACCTATGGTGTTGACACCTCTCCCAGTGTGAGAGGCAAGGTGAAGCTTATTTTTTATCCATTCCGCACTCAACACAATGTAACTAACGAAAACGGCGGGGACATGCCGCAAGGCATCTTCTCGCCGAACAGTAAAGTTGTTGTTGCATTGTGAGTGTCTGACTTAGACGGGGTCAAGTGGCAGAGGCAGACTGAGCCTGCACGCAAGTCGCACACCAACTAATTATAAATTTTAACTCTATTTCCTGCGGCGAAAACCTGTTTGTATTTACATTCCGCACTCAACACAATGTAACTAAC
>CADBRB010000260.1 GCA_902796955.1 uncultured Ruminococcus sp. | reverse complement strand
TTCGTCTGTAGTAGAATCTCAATCGGACGAATCGGCGGTTGAGTCGGAAGAACCGGAGGAAGACGGAACAAAGCTCAGCACGATAACCGAAAATACTTACTACAATAAGACTTGCGGTTTTACTATGACGTTCCCGGATAATTGGAAAAACAATATGTATATTATTGAAAGTGATGAGTTTACAGGACCTGCCATATCATTTTTTGAAAAAAGCAACTATGATGTTGACGAATCCGGATTTATGTTCAGAATTTGGACTTCAAAAGCAGAAATTGAATCGGGAAACAACACAAGGAATATGGGCAGCATTGTTGACAGTGACGGAAATAGAATTTTTATTGCGTGCAATACTCCAAGTGATGTACAGTGCGACATTACCAGTGAAACCTTGAGTAGTAATTATAGTAATGTTTCGGTAAATAGAGAAGATGTTATAAAAAGTGTAGTTTTTGATGCAGACAGAGAATATAACCCGCCGGTTGATGAAAACGGTATTATACTGTCAACTGCCGAATAATATTAACCCCCTCCGATGTACGATTACATCGGAGGGGGTTAACGTATATGTTGGATTTATCAGTCTTCTGCAAATTTGCAGTAATCTGAAAAAGGCATAGTCTGATTGGCAAAGTGATTTAGTTCGGGATTTACTATTTGGTGATCACTGCTGCGATTCATGGCCGCTCTGCTTTTATTAAACCAATACCATGTCTCAATCGAGTGCCCATCGTCCCATGTGCAGTCAAATTCATACCACTTGCCCTCAAGGTTTATCATATTCCATGCATGCGTACCGCTGTAGCAGTTAAGTACCTTGAGGCCGGCAAGATTCATAAGATATTTTGCGGCATATGCATAGTTTTGACAAACGCCTTTGTTTTCAAGTATGCCGTAGTGATATATGGTGTACCCTTCTTTATCGCCTGTATCCTCGTCGTACTCCATAAAATCCTCGATATACTTTGCAATTCTTACCTCTTTTTCAAGGTCAGACATATCGTCCGTTATGGTTTTGGCGAGAATTTCCTTTGCTTTATTCTGAACTTCAAGATACTCATCATAGCTCTCGGTAAGAGCTTTTTTCATATCGTCATTATCCGCTAAGCATTCCCAGTCGCTTATACAGTTTCCGTTTAAGCAAATGCTCTTTATTGTGTGATTGTCCTTTAGGGGTGCGATGCTTTTGATATAATTGCCCACAAGCATGACTGTTTCAAGCTTAGGTAATTGAGCCAGTGATGAAATATCAGTAATTCTTTCATCTGTAAAGCTTACATTTTTCAGCATTTTACAGCCGCTCAAATCCGGCAGAGTTTCAATCATATTGCTTGAAAAGCTTATGCTTTCAAGCTTGGGTAATTTATTTATGGCGGAAATATCGGAAATATAGCTTTCGGAAACGTTTAGACTTTTCAAGTTTACAAAGTATTCGATTCCGTCAAGAGATGTGACCGGAGCGCTGCCCGGAATCAGATTGAGTTCGGTTATTTTTGCACAGTCCTTATCGGTAAGCTCTGCATCGGGTGACATTGCAAACATATGTCTTACGGCATCTGCAATGCCGGCATCCATGCTTCCGTTCGGAGTGCTTTTGTCGTGTATAACCGTCGGAGAAGAATACATAGGAAAATATGGCTCGTCATAGTAGTAGATGCCGTTTACTTCATCCTCATCGAGATTGCCGTTGAAAACCGCTTCGAATGTGTAATAATCAAACATTTTAACGGTTATTGTATTATATTCCGTTTTAAAGGTGGCAAAAAACTTCCCGTCTTTATAGTCTATCGGAGCAGTGGCGGTAAGCAAAACTGACGGAACCTGAGCGTTTGTGGCATCTATAAGTCTGAAATAAGCTTCTTCGTTTGAGAATGATAATTCAGCCTTATATATCTGATTATATCCGTAACCGTTATTATTGTCTGAATAATGGCAATAAAGACCATCCGGTATAATTATGTTATTATTGCGGTTGTCTGTATCAGCGGAAATTTCGCTTATTGTTTTGCTGTCTGATTCAGCATTTGCTGAATCAACGGATACCGTATCAGACGATATGCTTGATGTATTTACCGGCTTAGCCGCACATCCTCCCAATAGCAGAATGCACAGTATGACGACGCAAATCCGCTGAAAAAGCCTTGACATAATAATTACTTCCTTCCTTTACCTTAATATTGCTCTAAATCTGCTTTTCACAGCACAATGTAATATATCACTCTTTGCGTATAAAAACAAGTTACAATTTTGCAATTTTTCCATTATGCAATATAACAAAAGGGGCTGTCGCATTTACGTCAAAGTAAAAGCAAAGTTTCGCTCAAGCCTTTACAAAGGCTTGCAGGTCAAGAGCGGAGCCATTGTCACCGTCCGCAGGCAGGCTGAGCCTGCAGGCATATTGCACAGCGGAGAGCCTCCGCAGGCACGTCGCACACAAAGCCATAGTAAACATTTACTTAACTTCCTGCGTTTCAGGTTAATATGTGGGCAATATTGTTGCTTATATCAACAACCGATTACGCAGCTTTGGTGTGCGCTGCGCACCGCTCGGCACGAAAAACAGTACAATGTACTTTTTTAATAGAGGGGAAGCCCTGCACG
>CADBRB010000259.1 GCA_902796955.1 uncultured Ruminococcus sp. | reverse complement strand
GTTTACAAATCATTTAGACTTTGCAAGGCTTAGCCAAAAATACAGTATTTGGCTTGCTCAGTGGTCGGATAAGCCCTCGCTCAATGCACAGATTTGGCAATACTCCAGTAAAGGCAAGGTTGCCGGAATAAACGGTAATGTTGACATGAACTATATGCTCTCGGATATAGAAGGCGGAACAGATTCAAGCGAAGCTTTGAAGGATAAAACAGATGAATTGAAGCTGAAAAAAGTAAATCTTTATATAAGCTCAACGTCAAAGTATCCGGCAGGTACAGTAAGCGGAACGTACTGGTTATGGAACAGCGAAAAGATAAACGGCCGTGTGAGAATAACAAATGCAAAGTCATCAATCGGTAAGGTCGGTCAGGTGACAGGATGGATAAACGCATCGGATATCGGAGAAAAGCAGCTGATAACCTATACGGTTAAGCCCGGAGATACTCTTTGGGGCATTGCTGAAAAATATCTCGGCAGCGGCACTGATTACAAAAAGATTATGGAGTATAACGGACTAAAAAATGAAATGATTTTTGCCGGACAAAAGCTCGATATTCTGGTTTAGTCCGATGAAATCATTGCTTGAGATTTTACAAATACAACAGAAAGGTACATTTTATACTAATATCAAGTCGTACAGTTAAAAAGCTTTACAGGCTGATTGCATATTAATGCGTTTTTGCCTTGAAGAGTACACCCTTCTGCGGTACGCACGGCGACTCTAATAAGAAGCTTAAAGAACACAATGCTTTTACTCACACAAGCGGTTACACATTATTAACGACAGGTTTATGTGTAGCATGAGTGCCGGTTCAGCCTGATTAAAAGATATTGGTATAACAAAAGAAAGGAGTGATAAATTGGACTATATTTTTAATAAGACAAGTATTTTTATAGGTTTGCTCGGCGGCATTTTTACACGGCTTATCGGCGGCTTTGATACTCTTTCAACAGCTTTGCTTACTCTTATGGTGTTTGACTATGCCACAGGTGTAATTAAATCAATTATAAATAAGAGCCTTTCAAGTCAAATAGGATATGTAGGCATACTGAAAAAGGTGCTGATAATATGCATAGTGTGTGTTTCTGTAGTTATACAGAGTATTCTGCCGAACACATTGCCTATAAGAGAAATAACACTGATTTTCTTCTTATGCAATGAGGGACTGTCAATTATAGAAAACTCTGCCGAGATTATTCCCATGCCGGAAAAGCTTAAGGAGGTATTGCTTCAGCTTAGGGAAAACCATAATAAGCAGGATAAGTGATAAAACAATATTCGTGTATATAACAAAAACGGGTTGTTGCAAATTTTATATTTGCAACAACCTTGTGTAAAAATAACGGGTAGCTCATTCTATGTTGAGCTACCCGTTTTTTATGATTTAACCGTAACTATAAATCCGCCGACGTTGTCACCGGATATTGAGTATTCCGAGTTTTTGGGAACGGTTACAAGCGTTTCGCCGTCAGCATTTTCCGTATCTGCCGGAACATAATATATATCCCAGTTTTCCTTGTCGGCATCTGTCAGCTTAAGATGATTGCCGTCATAGGTAAACTGCTTAACATAATCAAGATATTCCTCAAGGCAAAAATCGTTGTATTTCATTGCACAGGCATGTGCAGTTCCTACATATCTCAAATGCCACGGCTGGTACGGCTTTGACGTAATACTCTCTTTATCTTCATCATAGCGAGTGATAAATCCGTATTTATGGCAGTTTTCGCCAATCCACGAAAAATCGCCATATGGAGTATATTTGTCGTACCGCTCATTGGTTTTGTCATAAATACACAAATCTAACGCATAACCTGTTTGGTGTTCACTGAAGCCGGCTTTTTCAACTTCCGAATCCAGCTCAAGTCTTTCCTCCGGATTACCCTGTAATTCAAACATATCGTTCTGCTCATCATATGAGATATATCCGTTTGCCACCGCCATACGAGAGTTATTATACTTGTTCATAAATACACGCATCATTTCATTTAGCGGCTTTATAACACTGTCGTTTATCAAAATATCGTCGTCCATAACTCTATAGGCACTGTTCATCTC
>CADBRB010000258.1 GCA_902796955.1 uncultured Ruminococcus sp. | reverse complement strand
TTGTAACCGGCTCGTTATACGCCACTATTGCCAAAACCTCCATAGCCGCCTGTGAAAGCGGAGTATTCTTGCGCATATCCAAAACCTTGATTATATAACCCGCATATTGCTCTCTTGAACACATCTGAAAGCTTTCATTTAGTTTTACTATTTTTGTACCATGACTTTCAGTGTTGTAATCTTCCATTAACTTTTCGAGCCATTGATTGCACTCTTTTTTATCTATTTCCAAGGCGTCGGCAATTTTATCCGCCTCTACAGGCGTACCGCACGCAAAGAGTATCGCCTCCGCTATTGGTCTAAATTGCTCGATTTCCATTTATTTCTAACCTCACTTAAAACAACTGTGGCATTATCCCCGTCACCGTCAATTCGTATTCTTTTTCCCTTAACAAGCTCAAGTACTGCCAAAAATGTAGCTACCATCTCGGATTTACCCTTACTGCTTTCAAACAATGAGGAATATTTTATCGTCGCACCCTTCCACAGCCTTCGTAAAACATGGATTATTCTGGCATTTACAGATACAATTTTCCTTGCAACTATACCGGAAAAAGCCTGTGGGGGCGGCGGAAGCTTACGTTTTCCTCTGCCTACTGCGGCAAGATAAGCATCGTACATTGCCGAAGCCGGATGATTTCTTGTATATGTTTGATCTATTTCAAATTCCTCAGGCTCACGCACGAACCTGTCAAATGATATTATTCCTGCCATTAGCGCAGCAATTCTTTTACATTCCTGATATTCCAGAAGCTGCCCTGTAAGCTCTTTCTTCAGTTCCTCGGTTTCCTCATGCTTAGGCAGCAAAGAAACAGTTTTTATATAAACCAATCTTGCCGCCATTTCTAAAAATTCACTTGCAATATCCATATCCTGAGTTTTCATCATCTCGATATGTTCCATATATTGGTCAAGTAATGATGATATTTCAATATCATATATATTCAGTTTGTTCTTGGATATCAAATGCAAAAGCAAATCAAGGGGTCCTTCAAAAACAGGCAGCTTATATGATATTTTATCCATAATCAGCACCTAAAACGGCAGACCCGTAAACCAAAATATAAACCTCAACACTGCGTATTCCAATTTATAAAGCGGCGCATCAAAAATGCCGGTAAATAACAACACAACGAGTACGATGTAACATATATTCTCATACCTCATCATTTTAAAAACTGTTCTGTCCGGCAAAAAACGCATCAATATTTTTGAGCCGTCAAGCGGCGGTATAGGAATCAAATTAAACAGAGCTAAAACAACATTTATCTGTATATAGAACGTTGCAAAAACACAAACATATCCCCAGCCAAATTCAAGTCCGAGATGCCATATAAAGCCGCCTATCAATGCCGCAATAAAATTTGAAAGCGGACCTGCAAGCGCAGTAAGTGCCATGCCGCTTTTTGGGTTTTTAAAGTACACCGGATTTATCGGCACAGGCTTTGCCCAGCCAAAACCAACCAGAAAGAGTGCTAATGCACCGAACGGGTCAACGTGAGCAAACGGATTTAGCGTAAGACGTCCGTTATACTTCGCAGTGTTGTCGCCAAGCTTATATGCAACGTATGCGTGTGCAAGCTCATGCATAGGCAGTACAACGATTATAATAATCAAAATCGTTATAGTATATATGATAAGATCCGAAAACTCTGTATTGCTTGACATTATTAATGATAATGCTCCCATAATATGCCTCCGTAAACCTAAATTCGTATATTCCTATTAATTATAATACATTTTGCCGTAAATTACAAGTAGTTAGTGTGTTTCTCTTTGAAAGTAATGTATTTTCTGATAAGACGCTCTCAAAAAGACGTTAAAGGAGTATATCATAGCATATGCTATAAAGATTTTCCACACCCAAAACATAACCTGCTTTACAAAGGAAAATATTGGCTGTATTCTGCAAACAGGATTAAATCTGCGCAAACAAAAAGGAACCTCTTGCAATCAGGTTCCTCTAAGTCTGTTGTATTCTGTTGCGTTTATCATCACACTGCACGTGTTACTTTGCCGGAACGTAAACAACGGGTGCAGGCATAAACACGTTTCGGAGAACCGTTTACTATAGCCTTTACACGCTGTACATTGGGCTTCCATGCTCTGTTTGAACGTCTGTGTGAGTGAGAAACTTTGATACCAAAGGTAATAGCCTTACCGCAAATATCACATTTTGCCATGTTTCTGCACCTCCTTCATTACTCCATAAATGCAACATAAGTATTTTACCAGATTTTAAATACAAATGCAAGAGTTTTTTGAAATTATTTTTTAAAAATTACTTTTTATCGCCTGTTTTTGATAAAAACCTCATTATAAATACGTCCAATCAGATTCACTGTCCTGCTTAACAGCAAAAATTTCCGTGAATTCACGAGCAGAATAAATCTTAAGCAGTGCTTCCAGATCATTTGACGGAACAGAAACAGCAAGCCGGCTATCTTCAGAACAATCAGATTCCTCATCTATCAAATCTATCGGATTGTCATGGATACTCTCCCACACTACACTTTGATTTTCGGGAGCGGATGACGCATCGCCTTCAAACACCTTCGCTTTATAAAGAAATATAATCTCCCTCTCAAGCGTTTCAAGATTGTTTTTGTTGAGTATTCCGCAAACTACAGGCGGCTCTGTTTCCATATCGACCTGCTGAGTTATTATTCGTGTAACTGCCTGTGTTATACTCTCGCCATTTTCAAGCTCACCTATGGGCAAGCTCTTTTCGTTGATGCCTTGAGCGTCACTTTGAGCCGTGTTAAGCAAAAGAACTTTACACGTTTTTATATCCTCAATTACACAGGCGGCAAATATGCTTGCAGATGACGCTCCACTTGAATCCTCTTTATATATGAGCTTTTTGGAAACAACTATACCATCGTATTTTTGTTTAAACTGAATGCGTCCGCAAAACTCTCTTCCGCATGAGGGACATACAAAATCAGCCCTGAAGCTTCTGTTCTTTAAAGTCCATTTTGATTTTTGCTCCGCTCTTTTACCGCAATGGGCGCAGTCAAAAAACAGTTGAGATTTATCTATGGCTGGGTCGTTAAGATCAAGAATAACCGTAGTCTTAAAAAGCATTCTACCGTAGAAGTCATCAGATGTTGCGTCCTCTATATACGGTAAAAACTTTTCCCTGTCATACAGCCTTTTAAAGCACTCATACGTAAGCAGGCTGTCGTCATAAGCTCTGTGATGTTCAACACCGTCCTGACATATATCAAGCATTTCAGCCGCAGCCTGAAGCCCTATCTGCTTAGTCATATCCACACCCAGGCACATCTCGCAATACACCTGAATATCGGCATATTTCTTCATAAAATCCACACGTTCCGATTTCAGGTAGTACTCGTGATTATCTATAAGGCTTTTGATATCTGAGCGTCCCCACGTCATAATAACGCTGTCGCCCGCAAATTTTCTGAACTTGCTTAAAACATGGGTAAAGGTATATCCACCCTGCAGTTCTTCGTTGCTGATATGTGTAAGGTTCTTCACCTTGCCACTTATTCGTTTGTTTATCTGCGGCTTAACGAGCATGGAAAAGTTGTCGGTTATCTCCATTTTTTCGTTAAATTTAACAGCGCCGAATTCAATTATTTCATTGAGAAACTTTTTTTCTTTTCGGCTCAACGCACCGTTCCATTCCATGTCGAGAATTACAAAATTCATAAGTTCACTCCGTTTTAGGAATTTTCTTTACTTGCTTTTTTCATTCTTTGCTCTTTGTTAAGTATCATTTTTCTAAGTCTTATGCTCTTTGGAGTTACCTCCACAAGCTCGTCGTCAGATATAAACTCAAGCGATTGCTCCAGGCTGAGTATCGACGGCGGTGTAAGCTTAAGGGCTTCGTCCGAACCGGCCGCACGGGTGTTTGTTATATGCTTCTTTTTACATACGTTTACCGTGATATCCTCTGATTTCGGGCTTGCGCCTACTATCATGCCCTCATAAACCTGCACGCCGGGTCCTATAAAGAGTCTGCCTCTCTCCTGTGCCGCAAACAATCCGTAGCCTGTGGATTCGCCTGTTTCGTGAGCAATAAGCGAGCCCTGCGCACGTTTCATCATTTCGCCCTTATATGGCTCATAGCCGTCAAAAACGTGGTTCATGATTCCGTTACCGTTTGTATCTGTCAAAAACTCCGGCCTGTAGCCCATAAGACACCTTGCGGGTATTTTAAAAGTCAAATGTGTTATACCGCTTTCCAGTGTGGTCATATTCAAAAGCTCCGCCTTACGTGTACCGAGCTTCTCCATTACATGACCAACGTATTCTTCCGGAACCTCTATCATCAACATTTCCATCGGCTCACAGGTTACACCGTTGATTGTTTTTAATATTACCTTTGGACGTGAAACCTGGAACTCATAGTTCTGCCTGCGCATTGTTTCTATAAGTATGGAAAGATGCAGCTCGCCTCTGCCGGATACTCTGAACGTATCGGTTGAGTCCGTTTCCTCAACACGCATAGCAACGTTCGTTTCTATCTCTTTAAAGAGTCTTTCTCTGATATTTCTTGATGTGACATACTTACCCTCTTTACCTGCGAACGGGCTGTTGTTTACCATAAACAGCATAGAAACAGTAGGCTCGTCTATCTTTACAAAAGGCAACGGATCCGAATGCTCCAATTCGCAGGCAGTTTCGCCTATATTCAAGTCCGGTATGCCGGAAACAGCAACTATGTCGCCAAGCTTAGCATCGGGTGTTTCAGTTCTTTTAAGCCCCTCAAACTGGTAAAGCTTTGCAATTTTAACGTTTCTGGTGCTTCCGTCACGGCAGCAAAGCACAACCGACTGACCGTTTTTCACACTTCCTCTTTCCA
>CADBRB010000257.1 GCA_902796955.1 uncultured Ruminococcus sp. | reverse complement strand
GGATGTACCTACTACACATTGGGGATATAAAGCGATTTGTGCAGCAAAATCGCTGAATATTATTAACGGATACAGCAATACGGAGTTTGGTACAAATGATATTACGAGCCTATCAGATTTAGACGCTATACTCACACGCATAAATAACGGATATATGGCTGAAGATGATTTGAATACAAACAATATGTTTACAATGATAAACAGGAATTTAGTGGTTACAAAAGTTTATCAAAACCAGAATGAACCATATATTAGTAAAGAAGATGTTGATTATTATTTGACTCAATTTCCGGATAGAAATCAAATTAAAGATTCTGACGCAAAAGCTTGGGCATGGTGTATAAAAAACAAAATAATTTTCGGTTCATTAGAAGGGGATACTTGTTATTTGCAACCGACAGATTATATACCACGTATTCAGACTGTTAATATTGCCTTAAACTATTATTTGTTTAGAGCCGGATTTGACAATGATAAGGTACAAATAATGATTGACTAATTTAACCCCACCAACGCCCCACATACCTAAATATACAGCCAAAGCCCCTGTGTACACACATACACAGGGGCTTTGGTTAAGTAAAAAGTATTAGTAATAGTGAAGAGGTGGAAAACTGTACCAAAATGCGTCAGCATTTACGGTAATACACATACGACGCAACTAACGTAACAATAAACCACACCACGCAGGCACACACGCATACTATAATTGCAGGTGTTTGCGGCAGCACAATAGCCGAGAGCAGTACAACCGCACCGCACACTATGCCCGCTATGCCCCCAAAACGCTGACTTTGATACCATACAACGTCATTGCTTTGCGACCAGGGCGTGCGTATGCCAAATGTGGAGTTACGCTTGGCTTTAGGCATAAAAAAGCCCAAAACAGCAAACAGTATTCCCATGCCGCCAAGTATGGGCTTTATGCCGGTTGCGCCGTCCTGCGCCGGTAAGAGTGTACCGTGCTTTACACAGCTTATCATCATGTACAGTGAAAGCGCAACCCAAAACAGCATGGTTACTATGCCCGTAACAAGAAAGATTTTTTCGTTGGAGTTTTCACCTTTTTTGCGCTGTGCTTTTGCCGAAAGAGCTACGCCTATGCCCATCGCTACGGTGCATATAGGGAACAGGAGGTTCTCCCAGCGAGAGCCGAGGCGGTCGGGCGAGCCGTCCATGCCGTAATGCATGGGTACTTGCTCCGGCATAAGTAAAATCAGCGTGACAGAAAGCGTTAATGATAAAATCATCAGCACAATAACGGCAATGTACAGCTTCTTCATAAAATCACCTCATAATATGTTCATTGTACTTTTATTATATATCCTGCATTTTGTAAAAGCAAGACTGCACAAAGCACTTTTGAATTTATTGCGGTTAAACCCTTGAAAAACAGCAGAGAATTATATATAATTGTAATATACGGCAAATGCTGTATTCCATTAAAGTATAAGGAAGTGGCAATGATGAAATCGAAGATACTAATTTTGCTTTTGGTTTGTGCCTTGACGCTTGGCTCAACATCGTGTAAAATCGTAATAAATACCGGTGGCGATGCAAGCTCACAGAGTAGCTCCGGGCAAGCATCACAAAACGACACAAGCGAGATAAGCAGTAAGCCTGAAGAGATAAGCGAGCCTGAGCCGAGCAACACAGATGTTGAAGCTTCGTCGGTTGTTTCTGCGGTCACCGGAGAGCAAGACCCGGACGATTGGAATCCGTTAGTCATACAGCGTCAGGCGCTCCTTGATGAGAACAGTATGTGCGGTGTTGCGTATATAGGTTATGTCAAGTATGACGCCAACGACCTCGACGAAAATCGTACATATATCAACTCTCTGCTTAAAAGCACGGGCTATTGGGACGATTTTGAATTTTTACAGGATTTGCCGAGCGACAGATATGTAGGCACACTTGACGGTACCGAGCTTTATTTGATAATTCCGTTTGATACAAAAGCAAAGGTGAATGTAAATCACTGGAAAGTCGATGAATCAAATGGTTTTGTCGGTGAGGCGGATGCTATTCTCTACACATTTGATAACGGTGCGCCGTTCCTGCTCAAATGCAACGCAAGCGATATCATACCAGATACACAGGTGCTTATTCTTGACAGCAACGGCAAAAAGCTTGAATACACGCCGAGAATCAGTCTTATGGACGGAAGCGTTGAAACTGTGGCGAATAATCAATACCTCGTTGATTTTACAATAAGAGGATAATGTAATGAAAAAGCTTTTGATTTTCTTACTTATACTCATTGTTTTGGCTGCTGTAGGATTTGTATTGTTCAAATGCCTTAATCCAAACAGCGGCGAGGGAGATAATACCGCTACGCCCACTTCGCCTAAGACGGCGGCAGAAAGGTTTTTCGTTGAATATCACGTTTACGGCGGTATGGAAAATGAAAACTTAATTTTAAGAATAGAAAGGCAATCCGACGGCACTTTGCTTTTTACACATACAGACAGAAGCTTTGAAACCGGGGAGGATATTACAGATACCTGTATTGTACCGGAGTCTGCGGCGGAAAAGCTTACAGCGGTTTTCGAGAACTGCGGTGCATTTAATTGGGGAGAACTGCCGGATAAGGCATATGAGCTTGCAGACGCTCCCACAACAGGCATTGTCGTAGAGTTGCCCGATAAATCCTTCAGTGTAAATGATGATAAGGAATTGCCGAGTGAAGGCAAGATGATTTACAAAGACGTTTATAATATAATGAAGTCGTATATCGCATGGAAAAGCGAATAACGCTCTTCCTGCGCAAAATAATAACTATTAAAGGAGAATTTCAATGGGACTTTTTGACAGCATAAAAAATACTGTAAATAATGCCGTACAGCCGGCACAGCAGGCAAGCAACAAATCGGTTGACGTTGTATTTCCGGCATTGCCAAATACGCTTGATGAGTTTAAATCTCTGCCGCAGGCGGCGCTCGCAACACCGTTTGATACTGCCGCTTTAACCGTCCTTGCACTGTGCTTTTATCCGCAAAACAAGGAGATTTCGCTCTCGATGCTGGACTTTTTAGGCGGACCAAGACCGCTCAGCCCGATGGATAAACAGTTTATAGCTGACAGATTCATGGATAAAGACTATGTTCCGAGATCATACTTCATCGGCTCTACGCCGCAAAACGATTATGCTCCGGCACAGCCATACACAATCAGAGTAAGCGAAAATCCGTATTCCTATGACAATCAGGGCTACGCAAAGCTTTATCTTACCTCAGGCGGAGCAGACAGCCCCAGACCTGTAAATCTCAGGCAGGCAAAGGACGGCAAGTGGTATCTTTGGGAGCAATTTCTGCTTGCGGGCATACGTGAGCCGGAGAGCAGCAATCCCTGGGCATGATTGAGCATTGGAGGAGATAAATCATGGGACTGTTCGGAAAAATTTTTGAGTTTAATATTTGCTCAATTTGCGGCGGGGAAATAGGTCTGCTGGGTAACAGAAAGTTAGAAGACGGAAATATGTGTAAAAATTGCGCTTCAAAGCTTTCCCCGTGGTTTAGCGACAGGCGCAGCAGTACAGTTGAACAGATAAAGCAACAGCTTGCATACAGAGAAATGAATAAAAGCGTAGTTGCACTGTTCAATACAACACGTTCCTATGGCGACAATATGAAACTGCTGATTGATGAGGGAGCAGGTGATTTTATTGTTACTCGCTCAAATGATTTAATAAAAGCAAATCCCGATGTTATCAGCATTTCTAAGGTTACCGGCTGTGAGTACAGCATTAATGAAAATCGTACTGAGGACAGACATAAGGACGCAGAGGGCAGAAGCGTAAGCTACAATCCGCCTCGCTATTTTTTCAGCTATGACTTTGAGATAAAAATCAGAGTAAACAATCCTTATTTTGATGAAATCAAGTTTGAACTCAACTCATCAAGCGTAGATATCACCTCCGGTTTTGCAGTGCCGGCTGCTCTGATGCCCGATCCGAGAAACAACCGTGAATACATGAAGTATTTAGATATGTGTGAGGAAATCAGGTCGTTATTGCTTGCACCCAAAACCGAGCCTGCACAGCAAGAAAGCCATGTGGCTCCGGCACAGGCAAAGCAGATTGTATGTCCGTACTGCGGCGGCTTGAATGATTCTAATACAAGCGGCAAATGCGCATTTTGCGGCGGTACTTTAGAGTAATAGCCCGATATAAATTTATTGATAAAAAGCTCCGTATGCAATTAAAGCCTATGGAGCTTTTATTATTCTGTTTTTATTGAAATCAGATTTACTTTGTGTTATAATACTGTAAATGCTTTAGCGTTTGAAAATATTGAGGATAAGCTGGTGAGCATATGAATAAAATGACGGAGAGCAGAAAAAAGATTTTGGACTATCTCAATAAAAGAATGGAAGACGGGTTCCCTCCGTCAGTGCGTGAAATTTGCGATGCCACAGGACTTAAATCTACATCTACTGTTCATATGCACCTCAAAAAGCTTGAGGAGGACGGCTATATCACCCGTGATAATGGACTAAACAGAGGTATCAGAGTTAATCGTCCTGCGCAGTACAGAAGTGCATCTGTACCGATTATAGGCAATGTTACTGCCGGACTTCCGATACTTGCCGTACAGGACATAGAGGGTTATGTTACCGTCAACGAGAGCTTAGCAAACGGCTATCAGCTTTTTGCCTTGCATATTCAGGGCGACAGTATGATAAACGCAGGAATTTACAATGACGATATTGCCGTATTCAAAAGGACAACATTTGCGGAGAACGGAAAAATCGTTGTAGCTCTTATAGGCGATGAAGCAACCGTAAAGAGATTTTATAAGGAGAACGGCATATATCGGCTTCAACCCGAAAACCCTTCATATGAGCCGATAATCGTAAATGAGGTTACGATATTAGGCGAGCTTGTTTCGCTTATAAGGTACTATTGATTACGTAAAATCTGCAAATCGTTATTTTCAATAAATCATGAAAAATCCCCGACTGTTTTAGCAGTTCGGGGTCATTTTTATGCAGATGTCTATTATTTTTT
>CADBRB010000256.1 GCA_902796955.1 uncultured Ruminococcus sp. | reverse complement strand
TGAAAATATATGACTACAATGGAAAGAAAAATATATCCGGCGACCGTATACATGAAGCACGGTGTCGGTTGAGGCTTTCTCAGGCGGATTTAGCGGCAAGGCTTCAGGTAAACGGAGTTATAATTGAACGTGACAGCATATCACGAATTGAAATCGGAACTCGCTTTGTTGCAGATTATGAACTAAAAGTCCTCTCTAAAATTCTTAATGTATCTCCCTCTTGGCTTCTCGGCATAGAATAAACCTCTGCAAACCTAAATCAAGGCTCGCAGAGGTTTTTGATTTTGATTAAATTATTTTTTAACTGATAACTAACTTCCAAACCTCGATACCCAGTACACCTCACCGAAAACCTTTTTAACGTATTTTGCCATATAGTCAAGCTTGGCTTTCATATGAGGATAGCTGTATACAAAGTCATATGAGTTGTCACTGTAATCGTAGTAGTCGTACCTATCTGTATAAATCTGTTCTATAAGGGTCGCTCTGTCCTCTTTGGCGGTAACGGTGGAGTAATTTCTTGCGAAGTATACATCATCTCCAAAGTACAGTATATATTTGTCGTAATCTGCCGTTTCGGTGTAATGGTCAAAGTCCTCTTGATATTCAAAGCCCTTCGGATTCAGCTTATTCCATTCATCACTGATAAAAGCGTTATACTCATCCTTATATATTCTTTCCTCAACGGCGTGCCAAATCTCATGATGTATGCTCGCCTCATTCATCCCGTCAAAATCAAGTATGATATTATACCACGCATTGCTCAAATAATGTAATCCCGCTGCTTCAAATACTCCCTCGTTATTTACAAGGTCTTTTACTATTAAAAAACGCAATCCGCCGTCATCTCTGTAGTTTTTAAACGCCTCAAAAAAGCTCGGTGAATACTTTTCAAGAGCATTTGACAGTGTGGTAAGCAGTTCGTTTACCGTTGTTACCTCATATTCCTCATCCGTACTGTACTCTCTGTTCTCTGTGGATATTATAGAATAATTGTCATTTGGCTTGGCATTAAGGCACTCGTTGCCCAAAAGTATACGCACAGAGTACTTTTCCTCATACCCGTTGGCAAGCTTTCTTGCTTTTTTCAAATGCTTACCCAGAGTATACGTCTTTTGAGGCTCTTTGTCATGTTCGTATTCCTTCAAGTTTTTATTAAGCTCTATCACCTCAGGCGCAACAACATATATGTATGAGTTGTTTTCCGCATTGTTTTCATCAGTCATACCTATTACAAATTTATTTGAGCTTTTTATATATTTTGTAATATTGTAGGTAAGCTTATCAAAGGTTTTATCAAGCTCTGCATATTTACCTTCCGAAAAATCCGCAAGCACGATTTTTGCACCCTGCATTATATTGTTTCTGTATTTGTACCTAACGCTTAGTGCAATATCCGTATCATCAAAAAAATCAAAAAATGTATCTTCGGGTACTCTGTATACGTTTGTATCTTCGTCATTGTTCAAATCATGTGCCGATATGGTGTAGAATGAATTACTGTTGCTCTTGGGATCTTCAACTGTTCTGTAGGTTTGAAGGTATATTTTGTCATTTTTAATGTAATAGTTAGAACAGTCGTTATAACCCGTATACAAAAAGTCTTTTTCCTTTAACGAATACACTGCATATTCAGCTTCGTTTGTTTCATTTGTACCATCGCCGCTCAATACAAGCAATCCGCTTTTTGCGTTGAATGTTTCTATAATGGCGCCGCCCTTAAAGGATACCAGCGTTTCTTCGTTGCCGTCAAAGTCAACACGCTTTAAAGTTCCCAAATAGTTATTGTACAGGCAGTCGCCGTCCCTGTCCAAGGTATAAAATCCATCCGATAACGAGCAGGTATTTACCAAATTGGAGTCCTTATCAAACACACTCATCATCATATTATCGTAATTGAGCATAACATAATCGCCGTTTTTTCTTACGCCTAATATGGAATCGGATCCGTCAATATCCTTTTCATATAGAAGCTTATCCTGCTCTACATCTATCATATACAGCTTAAATTTCAAATCATTTCGTGTGCCGGCTCGCGGATTGCCCCACATAGCAAGCACCAAAATTTTATTATCGCCCGCATCGCATAATGACACTATTCTTCCGTCATTTCCATAACATTCAAGCTTTACAAGCGGTTTTGGCGGAACAGGCTCAGGCTTTGATGTGCTTGATGAATCTGCTTTACCTCCGCCTGTATTTATCTCTATTGTACAGGACGCACAGCTAAATATCAATGCGACACACAATACTATTGAAATCAGCTTTTTCATAATATCTCCTCCGGATTTTTATAAACATACATCGTATGGAAAATTATTAGGTATCAGTACAAATATTATCCCATATACTCTTTGGTTTTGCAATAAAGATATACATTTTGTAAATACGAATTACAAAACTGTAAATCATCTGCACATCTTAAAAAAACTTTAAAGAAAAACTTATTTAATTTAAGTTCGTTTTAAGCTGTCAATGCTATGCTTTAGCCACAGTAAAAAATGCAAACGCAATTTTACATTACTAAATCAATTTTACGGAGGAAATCATTATGTTAAAGAAAATTACAGCGCTGTTATTGGCAGTTCTCATTTCAGCCTCGCTCGCTGCCTGCAATATAACAACAACCGAAAGCGAGGAGCAGACCACATCGCAATCAACATCCACAGTACAAACCGAACAACAAGGCAAGGTTACAACAGATTCTTTGACTAAAAGCGAAAATGACAGTGCCGGCAGCACAACAGTTGCAAACACAACCTCAAACGGTGCAATAGACACAAACGATATGTTTACAAAAAGAGATTTACAGCAAACCGCAGATACATCGGACGCTGAGTATTATACCGTAAGTGACGGAAAAGATATCAGCATAACCTCTGAAGGAGTATACGTGATAAGCGGAACGGCATCAAACGTAACCGTTACGGTTGACGCCGATGACGAGGATAAAGTACAAATCGTACTTGACGGAGTATCAGTTACAAATTCCGACTTCCCGGTAATTTACGTAAAAAATGCCGACAAGGTATTTATAACAACTACAGCTTCCGAGAATACGCTCTCGGTTACAGGCACATTTTCAGCTGACGGCGATACAAGCACAGACGCAGTTATATTCTCCAGAGATGATATTGTTCTCAACGGAGTCGGCACGCTTACCATAAACTCAACCGATAACGGCATAAGCTGTAAGGATGACCTTAAGGTAACAGGCGGCACAATAGTAATCAACTGCGCATCCGATGCTCTTGAAGCAAACGATTCTATAGCAGTTTCATCGGGCAATATTACCGTTACAACTCAAAAAGACGGTATGCACGCTGAAAACGATGAGGATAATTCCACAGGGTATGTGTATATCTGCGGCGGTACACTCAATATTACCGCAAAGGATGACGGCATACACGCTACAACCGTAGTGCAGATTGACGACGGCAATATAACTATAAAGGGAGCCGAAGGCATTGAAGGCACTTATGTGCAGATAAACGGCGGTACAATAGATATCTCCGCAAGCGACGACGGAATAAACGGCGCACGCAAATCCTCGGCATACACCACTACAGTAGAGTTTAACGGCGGCTATACAACCATTGTAATGGGTGCCGGAGATACCGATGGCGTTGACTCCAACGGCAACCTGTATATAAACGGCGGAACAGTAGACGTTACTGGTCAATCTACATTCGACTACGACGGTACGGCACAGTATAACGGCGGCACTATCATAGTAAACGGCACTCAAACCAACAGTATACCAAATCAGATGATGGGCGGCGGCTTCGGCGGCAGAGGCGGCTTCGGCGGAAGACACGGATAAAAAGCTTATATTTTTTACAAACGGATTCAAATATACTTTATTCGCTCCATAAAAATGTGACATAAAACAGCATTCCCCCTTGCGCATCGGCTTGCACAAATCTCTTGTGCAAGCCGATTCAGACTGTCGACAAATCGGTCAGACTGCGCAAAAATATAAAATGACAAGAGATTATAAAAAAATCAGAGAAATATAAAACAACAGGCGAGCTATATTTAATATATGGCTTGCCTGTGCGCTTTCCACGAAAACAAACGTGCGAAGCG
>CADBRB010000255.1 GCA_902796955.1 uncultured Ruminococcus sp. | reverse complement strand
AGCGTGCCGCTATCATCAAGCACCGCACTTACTTTTTCATTTACCGCATAGCTTGTTGCCGCCGCAGCTCTCAGTGAACCGAATACTGTTATTGCGGCTAAAACGGCAATCATTGTAATAAGTTTTTTCATTACCATTCCTCCTGAACTAATTATTTACTTTTAATGTGTTTACAGGCTGTTTTATACTTGTGCCATAATAACCGGTTGTAAAATACATTTAAGCCTATCGGCAAAAACTTACAAACAACTGAAAAATCAGCTTGTATTCACGTTAAAAATAGTCATAATTAAACAGTTTAATAGTAACACTTATCAAATCTTTTGTCAATATTTTGGTGGAATGTACATAAAAATCCGAAGGAAATCAGCTGTTTTCCCTCGGATTTTTTAAAGTATATTTTTTCAGTCAGAGTATAAATTTACATATCACTCAACGTTTTTAAGTGCTTCGCCCATGGGTATTTTTCTGATTTTTTTCATTTGCAAAAAATAAACCGCCACATAGCAAATAAAGCCTGTCAGAAACATCACCGGATATATCCACGGCGCTATATAAAACGTGAGCCAGCCGTTAAACTTTTTCATAACGGCATAGTATATAAGCTTGATTACAGCATGGCACAACGGCAGGCAGAATATCAAGGATATCACCATAACTACACCTGTGGATTTGCTGTACAGTGACGCAACCTCTTTGTCGCTGTAGCCGAGTATCTTTATCATGGATATTGCGTTTATATTCTTTTCTATTATCTGCTTTGCCAAAAGGTAAATCAATATTATATACATAATCACCGAAAAGCCGCACATCAGCAGGAAGAGCAGCCCCATTGAGTCGTCAAGCTGATCGGCTATAACAGTTAAATCCGATTGTGTAATCACAGTTGCAATATACATTTCATCTATATCCGTCAGCTTCTTATCCGAAAAGTACCCGGTAAAATATCCGTCAGCCTTTTCAAACACCCTATTAAAGGTATCTCTGCTCATAAACACGGCAAGTGCCGCAGGATAATTATATTTTCCCGTCACTTTGAGGTTATAGCTTTTCTCCTCATACTTTTCAAAAAGCTCCAGCGTATCGCCCGATTCAATTCCGTATTTTTCCGATAATCCGTATGTAACAAGCACACTGCCGATGCCAACGGCTTTGTCTTTCATATATGTTGAATCACTGTCGATACCGTAAACGGTTATCTCTTCCCCGGTATCGGTTTGCAGAGCGCACACGGCATACTTTTCGGCCCCGGCGTACTCTACCTCTACAGGTGCTTTAAGCACGTACTGATAATCCGCTATTTTTGAGTCCAGAACTTCTGTTCTGAAGTTTGTGAGCAACGGCGACATCATCATTCCGAACATAAGCAGTACGCTGGCGAACAGAACGCCTGCAAACAGTGTAAAATATGCCGGAAGGTTTTGAAATATTATCCTTATTCTGTACCTTGTAATAAAATTAAAATGCTTAAGCTTAATAACCTTGTTTTTCTTTTTAGGCTTCAGCTCATGCCTTAAAAACTGCAACGGAGAAAGCTTTAGCGACACAAAAAGTACAACAAACACTACCGCCCAAACTATTAAACCGGGTATTACGGTGGTAAGAATAAATGCCCGCATATTCCACAGTGTAACATAAGTTGGCAATGAATAGCTGTGATAATACATCATAACAACAACGTGCTTCATAAATGTATATCCCATGACGTTGCCGACTATTGCCGCTATAACAGTAACAAGTATCGGCATAAACATATAATGCCTCCAAAGCTCCGCTCTTGTGTAGCCCGACGCTCTGAGAGTACCTATCGTACCTGATTCCTTTTCTATTGTATTGCGTGTGCTTACTCCGAAGATAAACGCTAAAACAGCCATAATAATGTACAGCATTGCTGTCATCATTACAGAGTCCTTGCCTATGTCGTCACCTGTAAACTGTATTGCAGGATTATCCGCCGTTTTTATATAGTCTGTTATTAAGCCGGTTTCACTCAAAATATTTTTAATTTTATCCGCCTTATCAATCTGCTCTTTTTCGGACAGAGTACGGTCATCTATTCTCCAGGCATAGGTATACTTTATTTTTTTATCGCTCAAGCTGTCAAAGTCGTCATCCGTCACACAGGCAACCGTAAACTTATTTGCGTCAAACATCATATCGGTCGTGTTTTTGAAAAGAGCGCTGTAATCAGAGAAAGCGACAACACCGCAAATCTCAAAGCTTTTGCCGTCAATGCTCATTTTATCATTAATTTCAATCCCGTTATTCTCGGCATAAAGTCTGTCTATTACAATCTGACCGTTTTTCTCCGGCATTTTTCCGTCCATAAGGCAAATGCGGTCAACACTTTTTCGCTCTTTATATATACGCACTGTATCGCCGTTATCGAGGTTAAAGCTCTTATTATACAGCGGATAAACTTTTACCTGTTCAGCCTCTATTTTTTCTGTAAGCTCATCATTTGCTTGTATGGCGAGGGTAAAATGTCCGTCCTCTACGGCATATTTTTCAAAGCTTTCATCGTATGCGGTTTTCATACTTCCTCCGGCTACCAAAAAGCCGGAAATAAAACCTATGGTAAGCGTCAAAAACAAAAACAGCGCAATATATTTTCCTAAATCCTGACGTATCTCTCGCTTATACGTTTTATTCAAAGGGTTTCTCATATTTATCCCCCTTACCAATCAATCTCTGTTGCTGAAATCTTCTGCTCGTTGACGATGTCCTTCCTAATCATTCCGTCACGGAGCTTTATCACCCTGTCCGCCATATTCTTTATAGCGTCATTGTGCGTTACGATAATCACCGTACTGCCAAAACGACGGTTTACATCTTCTATAAGCTTTAATATCTCTTTAGATGTATTGTAGTCAAGTGCGCCTGTCGGTTCATCGCAAAGCAGGATATCGGGATTCTTTATAATTGCTCTTCCGATTGCCGTTCTCTGCTGCTGTCCGCCGGAAAGCTGATTCGGTATTTTATTCCTGTGTTCCCAAAGACCCAGTGTATTTAGAATATCGTCAAGCGGCAGCGGAGCATCGGACAGATAAGCACCTACCTCTATATTCTCTTTAACCGTCAAGTTGGGTATAAGATTGTACGATTGAAAAACATAGCCCAAATGCTTGCGCCTGTACAGCGAAAGCTCACGCTCGCTCATATGGTTTACAGTATCTCCGTTTATCGTAACAGTTCCGCAATCGGCGGTTTCAATTCCTCCTATTATATTGAGTAATGTAGATTTACCCGAACCTGACGGGCCGAGCAAAACGCAAATATTTCCTTTATCCACGCCGCAGGTAATGCCTTTCAGCACCTCTGTCAAATTTTCACCTTTGCCGAATGATTTGTATAAACCGTTTATTTCAAGATACATAATTCTCTCCTCCAATTTAAGTTAGCATCAGCTAACTTCTTCGGTTTTTAATAGTTAGCTTTCGCTAACCTACTATATTATACCGCAAATTGTTGATTTGTCAAGCAGTAAATACCGCAATTTTGGTGATTTTGCAAATTTTTTTGCAAACACTTGACAAACAGGATTTATATGTTACAATAATGAGGAAATAAATTTGATATATTACTTATCAAGAGTGACTGAGGGACAGGCCCTATGAAGTCCGGCAACCTGCGAAAGTAAGGTGCTAAATCCTGCGGCTTAGCCGAGAGATGAGCAAATTTTGTGCCGTTCGGTAAGCCGGGCGGCTTTTTTAATTGTTTTTAAGGCTTGGGATTTTTCAAGGGCAAAGCCTCAGAATTTATAATTTGAAAGGAATTTTATTATGAGCAGACATCTTTTTACATCTGAATCTGTAACAGAGGGACATCCCGATAAAATATGCGACAGAATCTCCGACGCTGTGTTAGACGCTATATTGGAGCAGGACAAATACGCTCACGTAGCGTGTGAAACGACAGCCACCACCGGTATGGTACATATTATGGGTGAAATTACAACAAGTGCGGTAGTTGATATTGCTGCCATAGCCAGAGAAGCCATATGCTCAATAGGCTACAGCAATCCCGCATACGGATTTGACGGCAACTCATGCGCCGTACTGACATCTATTGACGCTCAATCGCCAGATATAGCAATGGGAGTGAATAAAGCTCTTGAAGCTAAAGAGGGTGAAAGCGACGAGCTTAGCGAAATAGGCGCAGGCGACCAGGGAATGATGTTCGGCTTCGCCTGCGATGAAACACCTGAGCTTATGCCTATGCCGATATCGCTTGCACATAAGCTTGCAAAAAGACTTACACAGGTGCGCAAGGACGGCACTCTGCCATATCTGCGTCCGGACGGAAAAACTCAGGTTACGGTTGAGTACGATGACGATAAGCCCGTAAGAATAGATACCGTAGTTGTTTCAACTCAGCATGATGAGGACGCAACGCTTGAACAAATCAGAAAGGATATCATCGAGAACGTGATAACTCCTATCATAGACAAAGCCCTTATGGACGAGAATACAAAGATATTTGTAAACCCGACCGGCAGATTCGTAATAGGCGGACCGGTTGGCGACAGCGGCTTGACCGGCAGAAAAATAATCGTTGACACCTACGGCGGCTATTCACGTCACGGTGGCGGTTCTTTCTCCGGAAAGGACCCCACAAAGGTGGACAGATCCGCCGCATATGCCGCAAGATATGTAGCTAAAAACATCGTAGGCGCAGGGCTTGCAAAAAAATGTGAAATTCAGCTTGCATATGCAATCGGCGTTGCCAAGCCTGTTTCGGTCATGGTGGATACCTTCGGTACATCTGCATACTCTAACGAGGAGCTTGCCGCCGCAGTGAATAAAGTATTCGATTTGCGCCCTGAGGCAATTATCAGAAACCTTAAGCTCAGAGAGCAGAGATATGCAAAGCTTGCCGCTTACGGTCACATGGGACGTGATGACGTAGATACACAGTGGGAAAAGCTTGATAAAACAGACGAGCTTGTTAAGGCTCTCATCGGTTATAAATCTGTTATTTAATTTTAAACAGATATAGTCCGACTCTTAGGCTGTAAGCTGAGCAGACTCCTTGCGAAATACGCCCGCCTTTGCTAAGCACAGGTTTTGATAACAACTGATTTAAGCCTTTTATTGTTGCTTTATATAACATACGCCTTAACTCTTTAAAAGTCAGGGGGATTGACCGTGAAAAAGCTTGCCATCGCATTTGCCGCCGCACTCTTAATCAATCTTGCCGGAATGTATATTAATTACCGTTCTTTTGTAAACACAAATTATCTTAAATGGTCTTTTAAAATACACGGCGGAGAATTTACCGGGGAATTCGGGTTCGGGCTTCGAGTAAATCACTATTATGCAATGACTTCAAACGGAAGTGATTCTCACAGTATTATCTTCAGCCCCATAAGCTTCATACTATTTATGCTTGCGGCTTTTGCCGTATTATACGCCGTTACATGGATAGTGTTCAAGATTAAATGCAAATAATCTTTACGCAGGTGGTGTTCAAAATGACATTAAAACTATTTTGTAAAGCAATAATACGCTTTATTCTCGGTGCGGCAATAACGGGTCTGCTTCTGTTTGCGCCTGCCGGTACATTTAATTACCCTGAGGCATGGCTGTTTATGGGCATACTGTTTATACCTATGTTTATTGCAGGTATTTTTATGATATTTATAAGCCCGGATCTGCTCAAAAAGCGCCTTAACGCCAAAGAAGAGCAAAGTGAGCAAAAGGTAGTTGTTGCATTCAGCGGAATTATGTTTATTCTCAGTTTTGTCTGCGCAGGTTTGAGCTTTAGATTCTCATGGCTTTGTTTTCCAAAATGGGTTTCATATGCGGGTACGGCGTTGTTTTTAATTTCATACGCTTTGTATGCAGAGGTAATGAGGGAAAACCAATACCTCTCACGTACCGTAGAGGTACAGGATGGGCAAAAGGTAGTGGATACGGGATTGTACGGCATAGTACGCCACCCCATGTACAGTGTAACCGTTGTTTTATTCTTATCAATGCCGCTTATACTCAGAAGTGTTGTTTCTCTTGGTTTTATGCTGTTTTATCCTGTAATCCTAATCAAGAGAATATTAAACGAAGAAAAGGTTTTGGAGGAAGGTCTTGCAGGCTACAAAGAATATAAAACCAAAGTTAAATACAGATTGATACCGTTTATTTGGTAAAAAACTTTATACATATATATACATATAAATAAAAAGCCGCTCGGAGTCTTGTCCGAGTGGCTTTTGTTATATAATTTTTACTCTGCGCTAATTGTCCATATTGTTGTAAATCAAGTAGGCGTCAAGCAGGGTTACATCGTCTTCAAAATCAAAGTCGGCAATAAATATCTGATTATCCGAAAACAATCTTTCTTCGGTAAGATACTCCAGCACCTCGGTAACATCGTTTTCGTCAAGCGTACCGCTACCGTCTACATCGCCGGTATAAACCGGCACAAAGGTCACGTCACGCTCAATGGGCAACTCGGTTATATCTATAATCACATCATCGCCGTCTATGTTTTGTTCATCGTTCCAACCTATAAAAAATCTCTCCTCAAGATCCGGCAGAACTACCTGAGAAATATATTTGCCGTTTGCAATTCTCATAACGTCATAAACCGAGCCGTCAAGATTTTTAAACATAACCTTATTTAAATAAGGCCGTCTTGCGCCGTGAAAAATAACCTTGTTAAGCTCAAAGTACGAGTATTGATACACCTGGTCGTTTCCCTCTTCGGTGGTAACGCATCTTTCATTTGACGAGAGCAGAAATCTTATAAATACAGTTGAATTATTTTCGGCTTCTTTGGGTAAAAAGAGTATAGTGTTGGTAGTTTCGCCGTCATCAAAAACAATGCTGTACTGCGCAGAAGCGGATTTAAGCGAAAAATCGGCAATCTTTTTCCACGTTTGCCCGTCAAGGCTGTATTCAACGTCAAAATACTTCGGCCCGGCATTTGACGTTCGTGCATTTGCACTTAAATATACATCATAAAAGCCGTATGTGGAAATCTTTATAAGCCAGTATTTAGAGCCTGCGCCGTCATGCCAGTTGTTGGACGCAATCGTGTAACCCACATTCTGAGCATTTTTACGTATCACGGTGTTCGCACCGTCGCCTCTTGTGATATAGTTAAGCGAAAGATTATCGTTTGCATAAGACGCATAAATCTTGTTGTCAATCAATTCGCTTTCGGAATCTATCTGCCACTTTAAAAAGTTGCCAACGTATTTGTTGGGATCTGACGGAGCAGGATCACCGGGAGATGTACCGTCAAAGGTTATGTTTGTGCCGTTTGACATACAGGTTATCGTGCCGGAAAGATCTGTTCTGTATATTTCGGTTTCCATATTTTCAAGGTTTGCGATTGTTTCAGCATTCGGATGACCGTATTTATTGTTCTCACCGCATGATATTACGGCATATTTGGGTGTAAGCGCCTGTAAAAACTCTATCGAAGAAGACGTATTGCTTCCGTGATGTCCGCATTTAAGTACATCGCAATCCAAAAACTCCTCCGAATAATTCTTAAGGATATATCTCTCAGCGTCCTGTTCGGCATCGCCCGTAAACATAAAGGTGTTTTCATTATAGGTAATTTTTATAACAACAGATGAATTGTTATTGGTAGAAAATGTTCTGAACGGAGATAAAATCTCCGCCTTTAAATTCAGCTCCGGCTCATCTATTATAACGTCCGTATCGTATTTACCTCTCGAATTAAGCTGTAGATTCGGATAATGTATAGTGTATCCGTAGCTTTTAATCGTACTCATCATGGTATTGTACAGCTTTGTAGATGTAGGCTTGTCCGGCATTATTATCTGTTCGTTTACAAAGTACTTGTCAAATATT
>CADBRB010000254.1 GCA_902796955.1 uncultured Ruminococcus sp. | reverse complement strand
TTTTCCATGTGGTACATGGCATGACAGAATATATGGAACGTTATGACAGGTTTATGAGGGATATGGCAGGCGACGGTTATATTGTTTTCGGTTATGACCATCTGGGTCATGGATATACAGCACGTGACGATTCAGAGCTTGGATATATAGCTCATAAGGACGGATACAAGCGGCTTGTTGACGATGTATACGTTTTCGGCAACGCCGTTAAGGAAGAGATAGGCGGTAATCTCCCCTATGTTCTGTTCGGGCATAGCATGGGCTCGTTTATAGTAAGACTTGCGGCGGCTCAATATGATATGCAGGATAAACTGATAGTGTCCGGTACAGGAGGACCCAATCCTGCCGCAGGTGCGGGATTGGCTCTTATAAGCTTGACTAAGCTGTTTAAGGGTGAAAGGCATATACCGTCACTGGCAGAGAAAATGGCGTTCGGCAAATATAATGAGCGTTTTGGTGATGATGACAAATACAGCTGGCTTACAAAAGATGAAGAAATCCGCAAAAAATATGCCGGTGATAAGTTCTGCACATTTCATTTTACGTCCAGCGCAATGGGTGATTTGGTACATCTAAATAAAAACTCAAACAGTAAAAAGTGCATAGATGCGTTGAACAAACAAAAGCCTGTACTGTTGATTTCAGGAAGCGAGGACCCGGTAGGTGAATACGGAAAGGGCGTTAAGGCTGTTTACGATATGATGCTGAAGGCGGGTTTGCCGGTGAAAATAAAGCTGTATGAAAATTGCAGGCATGAGATTTTGAATGAAACCTGCTATGATGAGGTATTAACAGATATAAGGGCGTTTTTGTATTAATAAGCGATTTCAATCAGGCAAAAGCTTTATTCCCTGCGTCTAACGCATTTGCGAGTAATGTGGTTGTATTTTTCAATAACAATTATGATGGCTTGAGTGCGCACTGCACCTGACATATTCCGGTGACAGCAACGAAGTATTGCGGTAATCAGTCAATAAAGCTTGTCTGCTGTTAATTTAAGATTAGCATTAAACGAATAAAGGGAGAAGAAAGATATGGAGAAAACGTATTCAGGCTGGCAAAGCTGGGATAAACCGAGTATACAAAAGGAGTATACAGAGCCGACAAAGATGCTCGAAAATGACGGTACTCTGCTTGCAAAAGGCTGGGCAAGGCACAATTTGTTTGAATATGACAGAAACAGCGTTACACCTGTTATGCGGCGCAAGGAATGGGATTTTTATCAGCTATCTAACGGAAAATATATGGTGCAGATAAGCTTTGCAAATATTTCTCTTGGCGGCTATGCGTCTGCCGTGCTTGTAGATATTCAAAACGGCAAGGTGATTTCATCGACCATGAGCGTATTTTTAGGCGGGAAAAACAAATATGTTTTACCGCCTAAGGGTGATGTGCCGCACAGAATAGATTTTAAGGTAGGCAAGGCGGAATTTATTGTTGAAGCAGAGGAAATCAAGCGTCGAATATACTTTAAAAAGGGCGACGTTGAGTGCGATTTTGAGATGGAGGTAATGTCCGGTCTTGAAAACATTACAACAATAATTCCCTTTAAAGACTTACCAAAGCGTTACTTTATGACCACAAAGCAAAATTCAATGCCCGTATCCGGAGCTTTTAAAGTCGGAGAACAGATATATGAGTTTTCGAGAGATGATACATTCTGCGTGCTGGATTGGGGCAGAGTTAATACTCCGTACTCACTTGTATGGTACTGGGGCAACGGTTCAACATATCTAACGGATGAAAAAGGTGAAAGGCATATATTCGGGTTTGAAATAACATGGGGTATCGGTGATGAATCCAATGCTACCGAAACGTGCATTTTCTATGACGGCAAGGCACATAAATTTGATGCAGTTGATGTTGAGGTGTTCCCCAAGCCGGATAAGTATATGGAGCAGTGGAAATTTATTTCAGCAGACGGAAGATTTGACATGACAATGACCCCGTTTTATGACCATCACTCCGATTTAAACGTACTTGTAATGCGCATGAACTCACACCAGGTTCATGGGCTGTGGAACGGAAAAGTTACGCTTGATGACGGCAGAGTTTTGGAGATAAAAGATATGTATGCTTTCTGCGAATATGTTGAAAATCGCTGGTAAGTTAGTATACTTTACAGTATTAAAAGGGGCATAAATTCTATGTTTAAGGCAATTAGTAAAAAGCTTGATGAAATTGAACAGGCTGAAGATATACGTATAATTCACTGCGTGGAATCCGGTAGCAGAGCGTGGGGTTTCCCCTCTCCTGACAGCGATTACGATGTGCGCTTTATATATGTACGACCACTTGAGCATTATCTTAAGCTTGAAAAAACAGATGATGTTATAGAGTGGCAGCTTGATGATGTTTTTGACATTAACGGTTGGGATATACAAAAAACGCTTCGCCTTTTACACAAATCAAACCCCACAATTTTTGAGTGGAACTCCTCCCCTATCATCTACAAAACCACTGAAGATTGGGAAAAAATCTCAAACGCAATCAACGGCTACTTTAATACAAAAAGCGGTTTATACCACTATTTAAGTACAGCTAAGAAGAATTATTTTGAGTATTTACAGGATGATTTTGTAAAACTGAAGAAATACTTCTATGTTCTTAGACCTATACTTGCCTGCAAGTGGATTCTCTCGGAAGGTACACCGCCACCGATGTTGTTTACTGAGCTTGCCGATAAATATCTTGACGAGAGCATAAAATCAGATGTAGAACACTTGTTGTTCGTGAAGATGAATACGCCGGAATTTGGCATGGGAAAAAAGATTGAAAGTATTAATTCTTATATTGAAGAGAATATAGATATATTGCAGGAGAGTATCAATCGGTTGCCGGCAGAGCCGATGCGCTCATGGGATAAGCTTGATGCTATATTCCTTTCGCTTATAAAAAGCTAAAATTAGCTGGATTTATAATGAAAAGGCCGGATTTGCGGATTCGGTCTTTTTAAGTTTACTTACAAGTACTTAGTACTTTATTTTTACTCAAAACAAAAATGCGGTCTATAAAAAATTTTTTCTTCTTCCTATTGACAAAACAAATTAAATTGTGTAAAATTAATTTGTACTCAATTAAAGGAGGTAAAAATTATGTCAATTTATGATTTCAAGGTAAAAACAAGAAAAGGTGAGGATTTTGATTTAAGCAGCTTAAAGAATAAGGTTGTATTAATTGTGAATACCGCTACGGGCTGTGGCTTTACTCCTCAATACGAGGGCTTGGAGGCCTTATATGAAAAGTATAACGCACAGGGTTTAGAGGTTCTTGATTTTCCGTGCAATCAATTTGGTAATCAAGCGCCCGGTAGTGATGAAGAAATTCACGAGTTTTGCACCGCAAGGTATAAGACGCAGTTTGAACAGATGAAGAAGATTGATGTCAACGGAGAAAATGAATCCGAGCTATATACGTTTTTAAAAAGTCAACGTGCCGATGAAGAGGTTGAGGGTTTTAAAAATAAAATGGCTATGAAGGCTATTGAAAAGATTAGTAAAACTGCTGAAAATGACGGCGATATCAAATGGAATTTTACTAAATTCTTGGTTGACAGAAACGGAAACGTTGTAAAGAGATACAGCCCCACATATAAGCCGGAGGAAATAGAAAAGGATATTTTGAATTTACTCTGATATAATAGATTTAGAAAGGATGGATTGATAATGGCAGTTATTGAGGTAAATGAAAAGAATTTTGAAGAAGAGGTTTTAAACTCCAAAACAACTGTTTTAGCGGATTTTTATGCTGACTGGTGCGGACCCTGCAAGATGCTAAGACCTGCCTTAGAGGAGCTTTCCGAAGAAAATAAGGATTACAAGTTCGTTTCTATAAATATTGATGAGCAGGATGAGCTTGCCGATGAATACAATGTTTCGTCTATTCCCTGCCTTATACTGTTTAAAAACGGTGTTGAGGCTGCGAGAAGCATCGGATTCAAGCCGAAGGAAATGATTGAGGACTTTTTGGGAGAAAACTAAATGTATGATATAATCATAGTTGGGGCCGGACCGGCAGGCTTAACGGCAGCGATATATGCACGGCGTGCGTCTAAAAAAG
>CADBRB010000253.1 GCA_902796955.1 uncultured Ruminococcus sp. | reverse complement strand
GAATACCTTAATGAATTGCCGAAGCAGTTCGGGCATCTGTCACGAATGCTCATGGAATAGCCGCAGTAATGGCACATCAATCGGTTGTTTGCCGAATGATATGTTAGGGAAATACTGCAATTCGGGCAGGTTACAACCTCTTTACAATCGTTACAGGCAACAAATGTATTATATCCTCTGCGGTTGAGCAGTAGTATTGACTGCTTGCCGTAATTTAAATTTTTTTCCAGCTCATAAATCAACGCTGAGCTAAAACTGCCGTTATTGCCTGATGACCTTTCCTCATTCATATCTACAACAGTAACATCTGGCAAAATCGCATTGCCGTAGCGCTCGGTCAGCGTACTGAGCGAATACTTGCCGGACAATGCGGAAAAATAGCTCTCTATTGCCGGTGTGGCCGATGATAAAAGTAAAAGACACTTATTGTAAACACAACGCATTTTGGCGATATCACGGGCATGAAAGCGAGGATTTGACTCGGATTTATATGTGTATTCCTGCTCCTCATCCATTATGATAAGTCCAAGGTTTTCAAAGGGTGCAAAAACGGCGGAACGTGTTCCTATGGCTATTTTGGCTTTACCGAGTTTAACTCTTTTCCACTCGTCAAGACGTTCACCTATAGAGAGCGCACTGTGAAATACGGCTACATCTTTACCATATCTGGATTGAAACTTATGAATTAACTGCGGAGTCAAAGCGATTTCCGGCACCATAACAATAACGCCTTTGTTTTGGCTGTAAGCCAAGTCGATAAGCTTCATAAATACAGAGGTTTTACCGCTTCCGGTTATACCGTACAGCAATGAAACCTCGCCTTTTTCGGATTCATATTTTTTCAAAATCTCATTAAAAGCCAGCGTTTGCCCGTCTGTTAAACAAATCGGAGAATTATAATCCTCCGAAGCGGAAAAATCGGGAGTTCTGAACACCTCTTCATCGTAGTATTGCGCACCGCCTTTTTTAACAACGGCGTCTACTACAGATATTGTTGTTCCGCTGTAATAACAAAGCTCCTTGACGGACGCTTTACCTACCATTTTGAGCAACTCGTAGACTTCAAACTGCTTTTTGGTAAGGTTTTCTTCATCGCAACCATCTATAAAGCACACTGACTTTACAGTGGCGTCGTTTATCTTTCTAATGGGATTTTCTGATGATGTGAGTATAGATTTTTTAACTAAATCATTGAGGATATCTGTCATATCCTCAAGACCGAAGGCGTCTTCGACAAGCTCTTTTTTTACGGCTGAATGTTTTGCAAGAATGTAATTATATATAGACTTTTCGCGTTCATCGAGCTTATCGTAGGCTTCTTCTGATAAATCACAAGCGTTATAAAACATGGACAGTTTATAGTTTATTCCTGTAGGGAGCATAGTTTTAACGGCATCATAGAAAGTACAAAAATATCGTTCCTTAATAAAGCTTGCCAATTTTAACATCTCATCACTGAGTATCGGCTCGCTGTCAAGTACATCTTTAATATACTTGTACTTTTCCGGCTTATAGCTTAGCTCATGTATGCTCATTATAATACCCTGCCGTGTTTTGTTGCCGCCGCCAAACGGAACAAGCACCCTACAGCCCGGCAGCGCAACAGAACAAAGCGTTGCAGGTATTATATAATCAAAAAGCTTGTCAAAACTATATATTGCCTTATCAACAGCTACGGAAGCAATTTTAAAATTAACCGTATCAGTCATTTATATCCGGCTCTAAAATGTCAAACTTATGATTTTTAAAATCGTCGATGGCGAGCAAAACAGGCTTATCCTTTGAGTCCTCAGGCAAAGTATCAGCTATTTGTCTTGCTCTTTTAGCAACGACTATAACCAATGCGTATTTGCTTTGCTTGCCCTCTAACATATCGTCTACTGACGGTCTGCGCATATTTGGCATATAAAACAACTCCTTAAAAATTATTTTTTTCATTCTCTGTTTCCGAAATATCGTTTACTCTGTTACCGATAGTTTCGGTCTGTATGGCGGACAAAACAACATGACCGCTGTCGGTTATTATTACCGAGCGTGTTCTTCTGCCGCAGCTTGCATCTATTAAAGTGCCCTTATCCTTAGCTTCTTGGACTATCCTTTTTACAGGTGCGGATTCGGGTCCTATAATCGTAACTATTTTATTATCCGATACAAAATTCCCGTAACCAATGTTTATAAGTTTCAATCAAATCACTCCGATTACTCGATGTTTTGTACTTGCTCACGAATTTTTTCAATTTCCGCCTTAATGTCAACTACCATATAAGCTATCTGTGAATCAACTGCCTTTGAGCCTATTGTATTAGCTTCTCTGTTCATTTCCTGTACAAGAAAATCTATTTTTCTTCCTACGGGAACATCATCGTTAAGCATTACATTTAGCTGGTCAAAGTGGCTTCTTAATCTTACTGTTTCTTCGGCGACGGCTATTTTGTCGGCAAAAATCGCTGTTTCGGTCAATAGCCTTTGTTCGTCTATTTTAACATCACCGAGCATCTCTTCTATTCTGTCCTGTAATTTTTGCCTGTATTCGGCAACCGTTTGAGGAGAGCGTTCTTCGATTTTAGCAACAATGCTTAGAATATTGGCGGCACGCTCGGATATGTCGGCTTTCATGCGTTCTCCCTCGCGGATACGCATAGATATAAAGCTGTCAAGCGCCTTATCAAGTGCGATAAGCACCGTGTTCCAAACTTTTTCTTCATCCTCAGGTGCTTTATGTACTGAAAAAATGTCGCTGTATCTTGAAATTGAAGAGATTGTTATATCATTGGGCAAATCATATACCTCGCCGACCTCACGCATTGCACTGATATAGCCTGCGGCAAGACTGTGATTTACCGTAACAACAGACGGCTCGACATCTGATGCGCCGACAGAAACATAAACGTCTATTTTACCTCTCGAAATTTTTGACTGAATGTATTTTTTGAGGTTGTCCTCCAAAAAGCCGTAGCCTCTTGATATACGTGCGTTGAACTCAAAATAGCGATGATTTACCGACTTGATTTCAACAATGATATCTCTGCCGTCTATATTTTCATCACATCGTCCGTAGCCGGTCATGCTTTTTAACATACTGTCACCTCTTATTTTTTATGAAAGAAATACTCAAAACATTTCTGTAAAGTAACATTATACCATATTTTAACGGAAAATTCAATAAATTATTTTATGTAATTAAAATTCGGCATAAAAAATCTTTATATAGCGGAAAAATCCTCATTGCGGGATACATATGCTTTTTGCTATAACGAGTCAATTATTTATCTCTGCGCTTCATTTCATTTAGGCAATTCTCTATATCGGAAAGTACAGATTCCTTTTTTGCTATCGGAAGCAATCTGTATGCATATATAAGCATCTGCTCATCACTGGATAAAGGTAAAGCCCTGAGAGCCGTATAGGTAAGATCCTTTGTCTGCATGAATTTAATTTTGCTTTTATCTGGAAGTTTATCATAGTCATTGTCAAAGATAAATTTAAAAACCTGCTCGTCTTTATCTTTATTCGGATTTAAAGTGAAAGTGCCGGCATCGTCTATCTCATCGGCGATGTCCGAAACGTATTCCATACTTTCACGTCTTTCCTCATAGTCAAAGTATTGCAAATGTACTCCAAAAACTTGTGCAATAAGGTTGAGCGTGCTGAAGCTCGGCTCGGACGTGCCTTTTTCATAGCCTGCATATGTGGATCTGTCTATACCTGCTTTTCGAGCAACGTCGTCCTGCGTCATATTGTTCTGCTTGCGTAAAGCACGGAGCTTTAAAGGAAGATTGTAAATCAAGAGCATTACCTCCTTTATTAAGAAAATAAAGTAAACCGAAATATCGCATTGATAGAAGAATAAATCAGAATACATAAAAATATTGCAATGTCGATAAAAAAGCCTTATACTGTTGGTATTGGCAAAATAAAAAGATTACTGTGATTTAGATTTGAAATAAAAATCAGTAACACGAAAGGAAATGACATATAATGAATGTGAAAGTGTGTATCAAAAAGCTTGACCCACGTGCTGTTATACCTATTTATGCAACCCGGTATTCCGCAGGAGCCGATTTGTATGCAGTGCTCGACTGCGAAAGCGATACGCTTATGCCCCATGAAACGAAGATGTATCACACATATCTGTCGGTGCAAATACCCGATGGGTACATGGGTTTGGTTTTTGCAAGAAGCGGCATATCTGTTAAAAAAGGGCTCGCTCCCGCAAACAAGGTTGGTGTTATAGACAGCGATTACCGAGGCGAAATAATGGTTGCACTGCACAATCACACAGATAACGAGATGACCGTGCAAAATCTGGAAAGAATTGCTCAATTTGTAATAGTTCCTTATTATCAGGCTGAGTTTGAATTGACCGATAATCTGAATGATACAGAAAGATCTTCGGGTGGATTCGGTTCAACCGGAGTATATTAATGTTGCTGTAAATATGAACAAATAATTAACATAGCTATAATTAAAAACTTAGATTTAATGAGGCTTTAGCTATATGTAAAGTGTACTAG